>JANLQB010000773.1:0-11127 GCA_031367565.1 Verrucomicrobiota bacterium | reverse complement strand
GTGGGAGGAGCGCTAACCGGAGCAACCTCTGTTACTGGCAGCTTTATCAGCGTTCGCGCTTCGAGCATGGTTAACAGTGGTCCTAGCGCAATTGATCTGCCTGGAAATGCCGGTCGCGCGTTTCAATTTGGAACTATTACGTGGACGATTACCAGTGTTGATGACATCAACTCTCCTCTGGCGACGTTCGCGAATTTCGGCATTCCTACTTTCGCTAGCGCAGCTTTCAATGCTCAGCGCGCGTTGTATCAGATCGATGGTGTAACTGGGAATGGTGGCACCGCAGTTGCACCTAAAATATCCGCCGGAACAAACGTCAGCGTGCAACTCGGCATCGTTCCGGAACCTTCGGTCTCTCTCCTGTGCAGTTTGGCTTTCGGGGCAATGGGACTTCGGAGATTTCGCCGCTAGTCGGGCGTTAGGGATAGGCCCCGTTGATTAGTCGGAAGTTAGCCTTTCTTGGGTAGTCTGTGCTACACAGTAGAGTATCTGCTGTTATATCACGGAAAGATTTTTGCGTTCAACTTTAATCAATCACTTTTGCACTGGATTGAATGAAGCAGTGGATTTGAGTTCGTGACTTATCTTGGGATCAGAGATCAGCTAACTTTACGAGTCGAAGTCCGAGAACCTGAAGTCTCGCTGCCATGACGAGCGAAAACTATAGGATCGGCCCATCGTTTGGACCGTAGGTGATACGACTTTGGGATCGTATTTTGGGGTTCTTCAGAGCCCTTTAGTTTGTCTTCAGCACTTCGATGAACGCTTCCTGCGGGATGTTCACGCGTCCGATCGACTTCATCCGCTTCTTCCCTTCCTTCTGCTTCTCCAGCAGTTTGCGTTTCCGGGAAATGTCGCCGCCGTAGCATTTCGCGGTTACGTCCTTGCGCAGCGCACTCACACTTTCGCGCGCGATGATTTTCCCGCCGATCGCGGCTTGGATCGCCACCTGGTAAAGCTGCGTCGGGATGACTTCCTTGAGCTTCGCCGCCAGCGAACGCCCGCGACTTTCCGCTTTGTCGCGATGCACGATGCTGCTGAAGGCATCGACCGGTTCGCCGTTCACGAGCATGTCCAGTTTCACGAGCTTCGAGGCGCGGTAGCCGGCCTGTTCGTAATCCATCGAACCATACCCGCGCGTCATGGATTTCATCTTATCCACGAAATCGACGAGGATCTCATTCAGCGGCAACTCGGTCGTCATCATCACGCGCTTCGTGTCGAGCGACTCGGTGTGTTTCACCTCGCCGCGCTTGTCCAAGATGAGCTGCATCATCGGCGAGATGAAATCGTTCGGGATCATGATGAAACACCGCACGATCGGCTCGCGGATTTCCGCGATCACGCTGAAGTCCGGCATGTGCTCCGGGTTATCGACGTGGATCATCTCGCCGTTCGTTTTCAAAATCTCGTAAATCACCGACGGATACGTGGCGATGATGTCCATGCCATACTCGCGGCGCAGGCGCTCCACGATGATCTCCATGTGCAGCAGCCCGAGAAAGCCGCAGCGAAATCCGAAGCCCAGCGCCATGCTCGATTCCGGCATGTAGTGGAAAGCCGCGTCGTTGAGCTGGAGCTTCGCGATCGCTCCTTTGAGATGCTCGAAATCCGCCGTGTTGATCGGATAAATCCCGCTGAAAACCATCGGCTGGATTTCCTGAAAACCGGGCAGCGGCTCGGGGGCCATGTTCGTGCGCGAAGTCAGCGTATCGCCCACCTTCACCTCAGTGCTCGTCTTCATGTTGGCGATGACATAACCGACATCGCCCGGCCCCAGCTTTGCCTGAATCAAAAGCTTCGGCTGCTGTGGGCGAAAGATGCCGACTTCCTTCACCTCGTAGCTCCGATCCGTCGCCATCATCTTCACCTGATCGCCCGCCTTCACCACGCCATCGACCACGCGCACATACACGATGACGCCGCGGTAAGTGTCGAACATCGAATCAAACACGAGCGCCCGCAGCGCGTCCGTCGCGTGCCCTTTCGGCGGCGGAATGCGCGCCACGACCGCCTCCAAAATCTCCTCAATCCCAATGCCCGCCTTCGCACTCGCCAGCACCGCATCGTCGCCTGGGATGGTGAGGATGTCCTCAAGCTGCCGCTTCACCGTCGGGATGTCTGAATTCGGCAAGTCGATCTTGTTGATGACCGGAATCAGCGTCAGCCCCTGCTTGTTCGCCAAATGCACGTTCGCCACCGTCTGCGCTTCCACGCCCTGCGCCGCGTCCACAATGAGCAGCGCGCCTTCGCAAGCGGCAAGCGAGCGGGAGACTTCATACGCAAAATCCACATGCCCCGGCGTGTCCATCAGGTTCAGCTTATAAGTGTGTCCGTCCTTCGCCTTGTAAGTCATCGCGATCGGATGCGCCTTGATCGTAATCCCGCGCTCCCGTTCGAGATCCATCGCATCGAGCATCTGATCCTGCTGCTCGCGTTTCTGGATTGTCCCGGTGAATTCCAGCAAACGATCAGAGAGCGTGGTCTTCCCGTGGTCGATGTGAGCGATGATGCAAAAATTACGAGTACGAGAGAGCGACATGGCAAAAGGGACCGGGACTATGCGGAGCGATGCGGGTCCGGTCAACAGATGGTCTTCGCTCCGTCGAGCAGCCTCACTCCGTTCCCGTTTTCCTCTGGGAAAATGGCGCGCCCCTTTTCCAAATGCACCCCGCTCGCGATGTCCCGCGCGATCAGCACCGCGCCGTCCATATCCACATAGTCGAGGAGCGGCAGGAGCTGGCCGATGGCGCTGATGCCGATGCTGGATTCAGTCATGCAACCGGCCATGACTTTCAGGCCCAGCTCTCTCGCCCGCGCGATCATGCGCCGCGCGGGAGTGAGGCCTCCGGCTTTGGTGAGTTTGATATTGATGCCGTCGAAAACGCCCGCGCACCGCTCCACGTCGGCTTCGCCTTGGCAGCTCTCATCCGCGATGACGGGCAGCACGCATTCCTGTGCGACGCGTTTCATGCCTTCCCAATTGTCGCGCAGCAGCGGCTGCTCGATGAATTCCACGCCGAGCGCCTTGAGTTCCGGCGCGTAGGCGATGGTTTGCTCGGGCGTCCATGCGGTGTTGGCGTCGATGCGGAAAATGGCGTCGGTGTGCTGCCGCAGCGCGCGCACGATTTCCACGTCGTGATCCGTGCCGAGCTTGATCTTGTAGATCGGCCAACCGTCGAACTCCTTCATCTTCGCGATCATCTTCTCGATCGGGTCGATGCCGATCGTGTAGTCGCTGTCCGGTACCTTGGAAATATCGAGCCCCCAAAGTTTCCACACCGGCTGCCCGAGTTTTTTTCCCCACAAATCGTGCGCCGCGAGATCGAGCGCGCATTGGGCAAAGGGATTGCGGCTTAGGTGTGGCTGCATCTCCGCCCACAGTTTTTCCGGCGTGGTGAAAATCGCGGACTCGATCGCCGCGCGCGCCGTCTCGAGATCGGCCCTCATGCCGCCGGGCGTGAACTCTTTCCAGGCTTCACTGCTGGCGCTTTCGCCGTAGCCAGTCACGCCGCCATCGCTCAGTTCGACGACGAGGTTGTGCTTCAAGGTGGTCGTGCCGAGCGCGATGGTGAACGGGTGCCGCAGAGGCAGATGGATGTCGCGGATGAGGAGTTCCATGGCGGAAAGCGGTCAGCGCCGCGGGAGGATCATGTTGGCGAAATTGACCGCGTGTGGGCGGCCATCGGGGTCGGTGAGGAAGACGGCCGGCTCATCGACATCCATGCCGGGCGGAAGTGTGCAGACGTTTTTGTTCAGCGGCGTGAGACGGTAATCGACCATGTTTTCCGTCATCGCGTAGGGCTGCCCGTGGCGTTCGCTGACCACGAGCGGGATAAAGTCCGGCCCGTAGCTGCCGAGGTAGGCGCGCCACTCCGGCGGCAGCGGGGCGGGTCGTCGGGAGCGCGTGTGTATTTTTGCGGGCCGAGGGTGAAGCGAGAGATTTTGCCCGCGTCATCGCGCTCGAACGGGAAGGGCGCAGGTGACGCGGTCAGTGATTCGCCGAACTTCGCATCGGGCCGCACGACCCGCGAAGTGCTGTGGCCATAGACCGCACCGCTGTGGCTGATCGAGCGGTGTTCGCGGAATTTTCCCACGAGGAAGCCGAGGCCGAAACCCGCAGCATCGGGCGTTAATTGAGGCTTCCACATCTCGGCGCGGATGACGGCTTCGAGTTTCGGAAGCATGGCGGAGTAGTCAGCAGCGGGCATCGGGAGCGTGATGAAAGGAGCGGTGCTGAGCGCGAGCAATCGGAGTTTCATGGTGAAGTAATTCCAGGGCCGCATGGCGCTAAGAAAGCATTTCGGAGATCGCAGCGTGTGGCAATCACCGCAAGTTCGCTAGGCCTGTCGGTAAAAACGCACCCCCTTTTTTCCAGCCTCGACTCTCCCACGCGGCCACGGCAACCTCGCCTATACCTCCAACGAATATCCCCATGAAAACCTCCCTGCTCGTTCTTACCCTCGTCTCAGCCATCGCCTGCGGAGCCCGCGCCGAAGCGCCGCAAATGCAGACCGACATGCGTAAAGCCTTGAGCGCTGCGGCCAAGGATCAAAAGATGGCCTTTATCCTTCTCGGTCGTCCGACTTGTGGAAATTGCAATGCCACCAAAGCGATGATCCGCGATGGGAAAATTCCCGTCACCGCTGCGGATTACGTGATGGCGGACTTGAACATCGACGATCCGAAAACCGAGGGCGAATTCATGCGCAAGTATGGGAAGGAAAAATTCGGCGCAACCCTGCCTTTCATCGCCGTAACGGATGCCCACGGAAAAGTCCTCGCGAGCAGCAGCGGCTACAAGGCGGCGGACAAATGGACGGAGCTTTTGACCGAGGCAAAAAACAAAGCCGCCGCCAAATCTCCAGGAGCGACGGGAGCAAAAGTCGCGGACCCAAACTGGCCGTTTAAGACGCCAGCAAAATAAGTCACACCGGTTCGAAGCGTGTCCTAAATCACTCTTCGATCCGCGCGCCGATCGGCGCGAGTTCGACGAGGCGATCCATCGGCTGACCGCCGACCCAGCAAATGCCACGCAGCGCCAGCACGCGGAATAGTGGGTCGTCGAAGGTCCAGTTGTAGTGACCGGGGATGGAGACGAAGACGCGGCCTCCGCCTTGTTCGCGCGTCCAGAGCTGCGGGCGCGGGGCGTTTTCTTCGATCGCGCTGGCGATGAGTTTTAGCCGCGTTTCATCACCGCGCAGGCCCCAATAGGTTTCATCGACGAGGCTCAGCGGCGGCAACCCGGCGGTGAGCGGATGCGGTGCGAGGGCGAAATCGACCGCGCCGTGGCGATACTTCGTCATGCTGTTCACCGATGCGAGGCCGATACGGTCGGCGAGGAGATCGGCGGCATCGTGGCCATCGACGGCCCAGTGGAAATACGCGACGCCTTTTCCGCGCGCGAGGAAGGCGTCGAGTTCGGGCGCGCGGTTCGCGTTCCAGCCGGGGTTGTTGGAAAAGAAGACGACGACATCCGCGCTCTGCCATTGCTCCGCGCTCGGCCACCCCGATGCGGTGCGGACTTCCACGCCATCGGCTAGCGCGAGCAGGCGCGACCAGCGTTTTTTCCAAAGTGGGTAGTCGTGTTCACCGGGGCCGTGGTCTTTCGGGCCGTCGCAGAGGACGATGTGGAAGATTTCAGATTTCGGATTTCGGATTTCGGATTTGGCGGTGATCTGTTTGAGCAATGCCTCGACTTCGGCGCGTTTGCGCGCGGGCGGTGGATTCGGCGCTTCGATCGGTGCGGGCTGCATGGGCGGGATGAGCAGGAAGGTGAGGAGGTCGCGCTGCTCGCTGGGCGCGAGGGCTTCGAGCAGGCCGGGCGGCATGAGCGAGATGGCGAGTGCTTGGGCGGATTTGATCGCACTTTTTGGAAGCTCGTGGATTTTTCCCGTCGCGTCGGCATAGCGATCTTCGCCCGCCAGCACGCCGGTAAAAGCGTCGCCTTCCTTGGGCTCCACGAGATACGCGAGGTGATCGGGATTCAGCGCGGCGCTCGGTTCGCGGATGTCGCGCACGACGCTGGCGTAATCGCGCTGCGTGAGGTTTCCGAGATCCGGGCCGACGTGTCCGCCTTCGCCGCGCATCGTGTGGCAGGTGGCGCACTGCGCTTTGCCGAAATACAGCGTCCGCCCGCGAAGCCAGTTCCCGCCTTCGATTTCGGGCACTTCGCGTTCGGTGATGAGCGTCGTCGGCTCAATGCTTGGCTTCGCCCACGGCAGCAGGATGCGGCGCGGCGGCATCGCGCGCGGGCGCGGATCGGCGTCGGTGTACCATGTCAGCGCGGGTGCTTTTTCGCCGTCTCCGGTTTTGAAGGAAACGTCGAAGGGCAGCCATTCGCCCGCGCGGCTGTCGGCAGTTTTCTCCCATTTTCCGAGACGCACGGTGGTCTTTTCGATCTTCGGTTCGTAGTCGAGCGTCGCGCCCGGTTGCACGGTGGGATGCAGCATTTGCCAGATGTCGATCTGGCCGCGGACGGTCAGCGTGCCGGGCGTTTCGCAGAGGTGGAAAAACTTGGTGTGGTCCGCGCTCGCGACCGTCAGTTTGCGCGCGATGGCGAGGTCGGGATGCGGGAGCCAGCCGTGCCACGTCGCTTTGCCATCGCGGGATTTCCATTCCGCTTCGACGCCGGTGAGATCGCTCGCGAGATCGAGCCCATCGGGAAGAGTGATGCCGTAATTCACCGCCGCAGTGCGCGGCGGCGTGGTGAGCGTGATTTCGCGGCGATCCGGGCTGAGCGCCGCGCTGAGCACGGGCACGTCGTAACGCGGCGTCGCCTGCTGATCTTTCACGACTTGGTAGCCAGGCCGGAACGTCTCGAAACGATCACCTGCGGCGACGTATTGGCCTTGCGTGATCGTGGTGCGCTTCGCGAGGTCGCGCAGTTTTTCCGGGTCGATCTCGTGATCAAACGCGACGCGTAATTCCGTCGGGCTCGCGCTCCATGCGGCGACGGGGATGGCTGCGTCCTTCGTGGTGTAGCTGATCTTGAAAAGCTTTCCGGCGCCTTGCGGTCCCGTGCCCCAATCGGGTCCGCCGGTGTGGCACGCGACGAGTAGATCGCCGCGCGGCGAGACGGCGACATCGACCGTGAGAAATTGCAACGCGGCGATGAGTTGATTTTGCGCGACGTAACCCGCGTCCGTTTTCACCAGTTTCGTGCGCCAGAGTTTTCCGCGCGATTCGCCGGTCACCAGCGCGTCGCCGCTCCACCAAGCGGGGCCGAACGTTTTCACGTGGTCATTAAACGTGAAGCCGCACGTCGATTGATGCTGCGGCGCGTAATCGAAGACGCTCGGCTCGTCGATCACGCCGGGCAGCCACTTCGGATGCATCGGTGGGAAGCCGTAGTGCCGGCCCGGCTGGATATGGACGAGTTCGTCGAGCGGATTTCCGTTCGCGAGCCAGGTCGCGCCTTCCTGTTCGGTCATGAACAAATCACCCTCCGCATTAAACGCCGCGCCGACGGGATAACGGATGCCCGTGCAGACCGTTTCGCGTTTGGAAAAATCCGCCGAGACGCGCTGCACGGTGCCGCGTTCGCTCGCGAGTCGGAACTCCGACTTCTCCTGTTTCGCATCGAGTAAATAGCCGTTGCTGTAGGCGCTCGTGCCGAGACCGAAATACAAATTGCCGTCGCGATCCATCGTGAGCCCGAGCGCATCCACGATGCCGCCACCACCGCTGACGACCTGCTTTTCCCAGCCGCTCGCGACCACACGTTCCTCGTCGCCGCGCCCGTCGCCGTCTTTGTCCGGGATGAAAAGGATGCGGCCTTGCGTGGCGACGAAGATGCCTTCGCCGCGCGGATCGTGGGGCCGCGTGAGCGTCATGCCGATCACGCCTTTCAAATCATCGCTTTCCCAATACAGCGTCGCTTTGTCTTCGATGCCGTCGCCGTCGGTGTCGCGCAGAAGCCAGATTTTTCCATTGTAAGCGCCGGCCACGAGCGTGCCGTCGGCGCGGTAGCGGAGGCAGTCGATGTTGGTGAGTTCGACGGGCAATTGCTTCACCGAAAATCCCGGCACGAACATCTGCACGGGCGGAGGGTCTTTCACCGTGACGAGCGGAGTCGCGCCGGTGATCGCTTTCAAGCCGCGGTGTTTCCCGATGAGGTAACGCTCGATCTTCGCGCGGTCGTCGTCGTCCAGCGCGCGATCGAAGACGAGCACTTCCGCGAGGTCGCCATCGAACGGACTCGCCGCCGCGACGGGTTCCGCGCTGTTCGAATAAAGCCGCGCGCCGATCACGAGATCGTCGATTTTCATCGAAGACGGCGCGCGATCACGGCGGCCCTGCGGCGTGCCATCGAGGAAAAGCCGCACGCCATTTGCGCCCGGCGCGCTCACCAATCCGAAGACGTGAAACGTGCCGAAATCGAGCTGCGACGTGAGCAAATTCCGTTCGCCGCCGAAGCCCGCGCCTTCCGCATTCAAGAAGCTGAAGGTCGCGGTGTCGCGTCCGCCGAGATCGAGATTGAAGCCGGTTTGATAATCATTGTGGGTGAACTCCGCACCCGAAATGAAGGCGCGATAAAACCCCGAATTCGCGCGCGGTGCCGCGACCACGAAGACCGTCGCGCTCTGCAAATCCGCACCCATATTCGTCGCGAGCCAGTCGTCCTTTCCATCAAAGCGGACGAACGCGCCACCAGCCGCCTTTTGCCAGACCGGCATCGAATCGCGAACATGCTGCGCGACATGATGCCCCGCGCCCGAGCCATCGAGCCACACCTCCAGCGGACCGCCCGCCGGATTGAGCTTGCGCGCTTCCCTCGCCGCCGGCTGGCGCGCGGCGTCGAGCCAGAGCAGCACGTCGTCTTTCAACGGCAGCGCGGGATCGGCCCACGGCTCGATGGCAAAAGCGGCCGAGGTGAAAGTGAGGAGTGCGGTGAGGACGGGGAGTTTCATGGCAGTGATTGGCATAGCAGAGCATTCCAGGGAGCGCACGCGTCTCGCATGCGGATTGGGAAAGCGTGGGCGGCAAACAATTCGCACGCGCCTGAAAGTTTGTTTCGCCGGGACGCCGAAACCAGCCCGCGAGACGCGTACGCTCCCCGGAGATTTCCGCCGCCGGCCTTCAGAAAATACGCGCAATATTTGCGACGGGCGGAGATGGTTCAGGGTGATCCCATGAAAATATCCCGCACCCTTTTCACTGTCTTCGTCGCCGCGGCATCCTGCGTCCACGCGGAAGAGCTGCGCACTTTCAAACGCATCCAGCTTCACGATCAGTTTTGGAGCGAAGGCGCGAACTTTGGCGACCTGAACAATGACGGAAAGGCGGACATGATCGCGGGGCCGTGGTGGTGGGAAGGGCCGGATTTTACGAAGCGCCACGAGTTCACTCCGGCGACGCAGACTTTCGATCTGAAGCTCGGTCCGATGACCGCCGTGAAGGTGCCCGGTTTCGAGGGCACGCTCGGGCACGCGAATACTTACTCGGATAACTTTTTTGCGTGGGCGGTCGATTTTAACAAGGACGGCTGGAACGACATTCTCGTGATCGGATTTCCCGGCAAGGAGACGGCGTGGTTTGAGAATCCGAAGGGTGGCGACGGGCACTGGAAGCGGAACGTGATTTTCGACCAGACGGATAACGAATCGCCGACGTTCACGGACATCACGGGCGACGGGAAACCGGAACTCGTGTGCATCACGAAAGGGCAATACGGCTACGCTTCGCCGGACTGGAATGACGCGGCGAAGCCGTGGCCGTTTCATGCGATCACTCCGAACAACAAATACGGGAACTTCACGCACGGCATGGGCGTGGGTGATGTGAATGGCGATGGGCGCATGGATTTGATCGAGAAGGATGGCTGGTGGGAGCAGCCAGCGTCGCTCGCAGGCGATCCGGTGTGGGTGCAGCACAAGACGCCGTTCGGTGGCGGCGGCGCGCAGATGTATGCCTACGACGTGAATGGCGACGGGTGGAACGATGTCATCACGAGTCTCGCGGCGCATGGGTTCGGGCTGTCGTGGTTCGAGCAATATCGCGAGGGCGCGGAGATCAAATTTCGGGAGCATCTGCTGATTGGGGAAAAGCCGGAGGACAGCAAATACGGCGTGGTGTTTTCCGAACCGCACGCGATCGACCTCGTGGATATGGACTGTGACGGGCTGAAGGACATTGTAACGGGCAAACGCTTTTGGTCGCACGGGCGCAACGGCAACCTTGATCGCAACGACGCGGCAGTTTCCTATTGGTTCAAGCTCGTGCGAGGCGCGGACAAGAGCGTGGATTTCGTGCCATACCTCATCGACAACGCCTCGGGCGTCGGCACCCAGGTCGTCGCGGGCGACATCAATGGCGACGGGTTGCCGGATGTGGTCGTCGGGAACAAGCGCGGCGCGTTTGTGCTGCTTCAAGAGAAAAAAACGGTGACGAAGGAAGAGTGGGAAAAAGCGCAGCCGAAACCGATCCAGCCGCCGGGAAACGCTGCGCTTCCAGCGACGGCGGACTTGCGTGGGAACTTCGAGCGGTGACCGCTCGCGCGGCGCAAGCAGGGCGATCGGAATACGCGGTCGCCAGCAAACTCGATCGCGGCATTCCGATGAGCGTCGAATTTGCCAACTGGGCAGGTGATGCAGTGATCAAGCGCCCGCAGGACGGACATTTCTTTTCCTCGGTGATGCGCGGCTATGAAAAGCACGGCATCTGCGCGGAGATTGAGATGCCTTACGCGAAGAAATTCAGCGCGGGCTATCAGCCCTCGGAAAAGGCGCTCGCCGCCGCACGCACGCCGGCGGCGGCGATGAGCAGACGATCACGGAGGCGGCGGTGAAGGAGCGGATGTGTGATCGGTTTTGGGTGGAGTCGGCGGTCGTGTCGTAATCAAATCGAGTCCGGCAGAGTTAAGTTGAACGCGGGTCGCGGAACCGCCCTACTTGCGTTTCATGTCTGACCCCACTTCCCGATTTCGCAGCCTGCTTTGCGGCCCGTGGCCGATCGCGATCGCGCTTTTTTGGGGAAGCCTGCTGCTGTTCACCCGCGATAACGGCTTTTCGTTCAGCTATCATCCCGACGAAGACGGGAAGGTTTTTCAGATCATCGAACGGGAGCGGAATTTTCATCATCCGCTGCTGTTGCTGAATGTGACGGATCTTGCGGTGCATCTCGCGC
>JANLQB010000953.1:0-2506 GCA_031367565.1 Verrucomicrobiota bacterium | reverse complement strand
GGTCGAGCGTCGGCAGCGCCCGGATAGAGCAGCGCCGCCACACGCCGTCGTGCCGGCGCACGCGGTGCTCAAACTGAAACATCCGCTTGCCCGCCACGGCCAGATTCCACGCGTCGATGGTCGGCTGGGCATCGTCGGGATGCACCGCCGTGGCCCACCCGTAGCCCTGATATTCCGCCTGCGTCTGGCCGGTGAAATTGCCCCAACTGGCCTGCTCGCCCTCCATCAGGCCGTGCGCGGTGTTGGTCCATACGATGTTGCTGACGGCGCGGGCCGCGAGGCGGAAGCGCTCCTCGTTCGCCGCGAGCGCATCGGCCGTGTGCTTGCGCTCGGTGATGTCCTCGATCGCGAGCAGGATGTGCCCGGGCGCGTCCTCCGCGCCGTCCAAGCGGCGGGCATTCAGCAGCATGGTGCGCGTGCCGATGGTGGCAAATTCGTGCGTGACCTCGAAGCCGTTGAAGACCTGTTTTTGCGGGATGATTTCCTCCAGCAGTTCGCGCAGGCGCGGGATGTTCCACTGGCCGTTGCCGATTTCGTAAATAAGGCGGCCCTCCGTCGCGGCGGGCTCGACGTGGTAGTTGCGGTAAAAGGCTTCGCTCGCCGTGTTCACGCACAGGTCCGCCCGCAGCACGAGGAAGGGCACGGGCGCGGCGCGCAGGATGCCCTCGGCGTAGTCGAGCGCGGTTTTCGCGCGGTGCTGGGTCCGCTTCAGCGCGTCGATGTCGCTGAGCACGAGCACCACGCCATCGACCTTGTTTTCCAGCGAGAGAAAAGGCCGCGCGCGCAGCGCATACCAGCGTCCCTCCTTGTCCCGCACCTCGCGCTCGCGGAGGCTCACGGAGGCGAGGACTTCGTCCAGGAGCAGCTCGAGATCGGGCACGTCGAGATTGTGCCGGATGCCGTGGATGGGCCGCCCCACGTCGGTCGCGAGCAGATTGAAAAGCTTCGCCGCCGGCGGCGTGAAGCGGACCACGCTGAGATCGCGCGCGAGCAGCAGGATGGCGGTCTGGATGCTCACCTGCACGTTGTTCAGGTAGGCGTTGGCGCGGTTCAGCTCGGTGTTCCGGCTGATCATTTCGTCGTTGATCGTGGTCAGCTCTTCGTTGGTGGATTCGAGTTCCTCTTTCGAGGTTTCCAGCTCTTCGTTGATGCTCTGGAGTTCCTCATTCGCGCTCTGCAATTCCTCGCTGGAGGCCTGGAGTTCCTCGTTGGCCGCTTCGTTTTGCTCCTGCACGGATCGGAGATACTCGCGCGTCTCGGCGAGTTCGCGCTCGAGTTCGGCGAGGCGGCGGGTCTCGGGCAGCGTGGGCGTCCCGCCTTTGCGCACTTTCTTCGCGGCTGAAGATCGTTCCGGCGAGACGCCGAAATCGGCGGGCGGGCCGCCCACCCTCGCCGGGAGTTCGGAGCCGCGCTCCTCCTCGAACAAAACCAAAAAGCACAACTCCTTCAGATTCCGCAGCGGGACGACCTGGAGCGCGATCGTGCGCGAACCCACGCGCACCTCCTCACGGCGCACGGGTTTCTTTTCGCGCTTCGCCTTCGCGAGCGCGGAGCGCAGCGGCAGCATCAGCCCCTCGCGCGCCATCTTCAACACGTCGAAGCTGGCCTTGCCCGAGGGCGGTTCCAGATACGCGCCGGTCGCGCCGCGGAATTGCAGGATGTGCCCCGCCGCATCCACCAGCACGCCCGGCGGCGCAAACTGGCTGACCGAAATGCGGTCCGCCTCGCGCTGCGCCTGGAAGTCGCCGCCCAGCCCCTCCGGGAGCGCGACGGCCGCCGACCGCACGCGCTTTTCCGGCAAAGCCGTCATCTCCCGCGCCGCCGGCAGCGGCAGGCGAAAGGTGGGAGTCCGCGCGACTTTGCGGGCGAAGATTTTCTGCTTCTTGTCGGCGAGCGCGAAGAGATCGGTGAAGGTGCCGATGGACTCGCTCGCGCCGAGAAAAAGATAGCCGCCCGGCTTCAGCGCGTAATGAAACGCGGGGAAGATTTTCTTCTGCAACTCGGGCTCGAGATAGATGAGCAGATTCCGGCAGGTGATGAGGTCCATGCGCGAAAAGGGCGGATCGCTCATCACATTCTGCCGCGCGAAGACGACCTGCTCGCGCAGCAGCTTGCTCACGCGGTAGCCGCCTTCCTCCTCCACAAAAAAGCGCCGCAGCCGCTCCGGCGAGACATCCTGCGCGAGCGACTTCGCGTAGAGCCCGTGCCGCGCCTTTTCGAGCAGCGCCTCGTTCAGATCGGTGGCAAAGATTTGCAGCTTCGCCGAGCGCGCATCCTCGCCGGCCGCTTCGGCGAAAGTCATCGCGAGCGAATACGCCTCCTGTCCCGTCGAGCAGCCGAGCACCCACACACGCACCGGCTCATCGCGCCCGCGCGCCGCGAGGATTTTTGGGAAGACCTTGCGTTTGAGCGCGTCGAAAGCCTCCGGGTTGCGGAAGAAGCTCGTGACGCTGATGAGCACGTCGGAATAAAGCGCGTCGAGTTCCTTCGCGTTACCTTTCAAAAA
>JANLQB010000935.1:0-6413 GCA_031367565.1 Verrucomicrobiota bacterium | reverse complement strand
GCATCCACGCGCGCGGCGAATGCCGTGTTCGACAGCACGCCGCGCCGCCATTCCCAATACCGGTCAAACGTCCGCAACCGATACCACGGATCGGCGTGCAGTCGCGGATACCACAGTTGTCCGACACCCAGCGAATTGGCGCTTGCGGTATCGTAGTTCCAGCCATTCGCACGATCGCCCTCCGCATAGTTGGCGTTGCCCAGCGCGATATTGAAATCCCAGATCGGACCCGCCCGGATTTTGCCCGCACGGTCCTTGTTCCAATAGGTGCTGAAGACGTAGCCATCGATCTGCTTGGTAAGCTCCACCGCCAGTTGACCGTCGATAAAAGTGGAAACATCGATCCATGCCGCATAGCCATTCACCGGATCGGTAAAAGTCCCGCCATTGAGCACGCCCTGGAAGTTATTGATATAAGTCGAGAGCGCGTTGAGCTGGGGCGTCGTGTAGATGCCTGGCTCGTGCGATTGCATGGGGATGCTAAACGGTCCTGAAGTGGTCCAGGAAGTCGCGCCGGCGTCGGCCTTGTCCTTCTTGAAAATGTAGCCACCGCTGACCATCGCAGGGTCGGCTGTCAGGTCGTTCAGCTTTTGGATGTTCACGCGATTCGTGCTGCGGGAGATTTTCTCGAGCAACGTGTAAACGCCGCGATAGTCCGAGTAGCTCACCGGTTGCCCTGCTTCCTGGTTATAGAAGACTTCCACGAGGCGCGAGCGTGAGGCCATATAGTCGGTCCTCATCTCGTTCATCATGGAATAGACCAGATGATTCCTCATCACCGATTTATCGGAAAAGGGTCCGTGCAGCACCCAATTCGAGCCTGATGGAATTCCCAGCATGCTGACATTCTTGCTCTGGCCATCGGCCTCCCACGTTTGCCAGTTATACGATCGCTGCGCAAATCCGGCAGAGCTTTCACCATGCACATGCGTCGAACCACGGCCTTGAAAATCCGAAAGCCCGGTAAGGCTCGCCCGCCCCGTGATCGGATCTTTGTCGATCACCACCCCATAGGTATAGCGATCAAGCCGCGTCGTCCCATTCTCCCCATCGACGGCGACTCCGAAACTATCAAAGACGATGACCGGCACATTCGAGCTAAACACCTGCCCGGTCCCGTTGTAGTTCGTCAGCGAGGAGTCGATGAGCAGGAAAGTGCGGCTACTCACCGCACCCGGAAGCCGGCCAGGCATGAATACGGACGCCCGGATATTCATGCTCGAGGAGATGTTAAAAGGAGCGGAATAAACCGGGGAGCCAGTGTTTGGCACCGAGTTATTCAGCGTGTAGCGCACCACCGCCCCGACGGCCACCGGAGGAGTGATGGAGAGGGCTGCTGGCCCGGTGATGATCCCGCCCAAGCGCGACCATCCCACGTCCTCCGCCGGCCCATCGGCGGCCTGAAGCGCACTGGAACTGACCTTTGCGCCGGGCGTCGGCACTTGGAAAAAACCCAGGGTCCGCCCCGGCCCCTTTTCCCCGTACGACACATCCAGATACTGCGCTCCATAGGTGAACTCCGTCGCGATCGTCACCCCGTCCGGCTTTACCAGCGCGAGGTAGCCGCTCCCTTTTTGTAGCGTGAAATTCGTGTGCAACTGCCCCGTCGCCACCGTCCGGTTCTTCCCCGACGCATACACGATCTTATAGCTATACGGTGCCATCGAGATCGACGGGAATGTCCACATCGCATTGCCACCCTGCACATTCGTCAGCCGCCATCCCGCCAGATTCACCGTCGCATTCTGCCCGTTGTAAATCTCGATCCAGTCCGGCGAATCCGTGTCCTCGTCCTCCAACGTGCTGGCGTTGTCCGCCATGAACTCCGAAATCACCGGCCCGCCCGTCTCCACCGGTTGAAGCTGCGTCGTCGCCAGCAACACATCGTCTAAATACAGCTCCATCGAGTTCGTCGGTTCCGTGCGCGCGGAAAACGCAAACTTGCTCCCAATCGCCGGCACAAACCCCGGCGTCGGCAGGTCCGTGAAAATCGCCACCCCATTCACGCTCACATCCAGCCCGTTGAGATCCCAGTGAATCGCCATTGCCCGCCCCCGATAAGCTTTTTGCGCGATGGCCCACTGCTCATTCGTCGTCGCATTCCCCACCACCTGCTTCGCCACACTCATCGCCGAATTCGTCGGCACGATCCCCGTCGGATCACCCACCGGATCCGAATACGCACCGACCACCCCGTGATTGATCGTCCACGGCCCGCTCCCCCCACCCGTCACCGTCACCGCCTCCCAACCCACCACCAGCCGCATCGCCGCCTGCACCGTCGCGGCCGTCGCGTTGAAAGCAATTGGCTCCGTCGTCCCCGCCGACACGGGATTCGTTAGCGTAAAAGTCCCGCCGTCCGGCACCGACACATCCGTCAACGTCGCCGACGGAAAATTCCCCACACTCACCCCGTTGCAGAACACCTCGATCGACGGATTATCGCTCCCCCCGTTGTTAAAAACATCCCACGCCATCACGATCCCATTCGGCATCACAAACCCACCTTCCCCCGTCCCATTGCCCGCCGGGATCGTCCCGAAATTCAGCGACCACCCGGCTCCCGGCACCGCCCCCGCACTTACCCGATACGTTCCCGCATTGAACGTCGCATCAAACGCCTGAATCTCCTTCCCCGCATCCAGGTCCGGCATCTTCCACGAAGCGGTATTTCCCCCCAGCGTCCCCATCAGTTGCAATCCCTTGTTCGCCTGCGCCCACACCACGATCTTCGTCGTGATCGTGCTCGCCGTCGATGACAGCACACTCGCATCCCCGCCACCGATCGTCTGCGTCCCCACCGTCCCACTCGTGAAATTCTGCCCATAGCTCCCCGCTCGCACCGGGAGCGCGCACAGGCAGAGGAAGAGGATGAAAAAGAGCGCGCGGCGGAGAGCTGCGCACGGTTTGCTACGGGATGGGGCGGAAAACATCGGAGGCGGGTGACATCATTCTATCCCTCATTCGCGACGCGACAAGTAGCACGATAACCGTGCCGACCAGGAGATGAGCGCGCGGATGCGTCCACACCGAATCTTGTCAGCGCGCCCCCGACCGTGTGAGCTTTCGCGGCGAATGCTACATCCCTCCCTCTTCGATTTACAGGTGAATGGATTTGCGGGGGTAGATTTCCAGCGAGCAGGCGTGGAGTTCGGTGAATTGCGGCGCGCAGTCGAGTCTTTGCGGGCGCACGAGACGCACCGCATTTTCCTCACGCTCATCAGTGCGGAGCCGGATGCGCTTTGCCGGCAGTTCGAACGGATCGAACGGTTTCGGAAAAAGGATGCGGTGATCGGCGCAACGATTTGCGGCTACCATTTGGAAGGGCCGTTTCTCAGCCCGCTGGAAGGGTTTCGCGGCGCGCACTCGGGCGAGGTCCAACGCGCGCCGGACCACGCGCTTTTTGAGCGGATGCAGAGTGCCGCGGGCGGAAATATCCGGCTGCTCACGCTCGCGCCGGAGTGGCCGGAGAGCGCGGAATTTATCACGGAAGTCGTGCGGCGTGGCATAGTCGTTTCGCTCGGCCATACGGACGCTTCCGAGGCGCAAATCGACGACGCGATCCGCGCGGGCTCGACGCTTTGCACGCATCTCGGGAACGGCGTCCCGCAACTCCTCCCGCGTCATGACAATATCGTCCAGCGCCTCCTCGCTCGTGATGAATTGACCGCGTGTTTCATCCCAGATGGCGTGCATCTTCCGCCCGCGGTGCTGCGCAATTTTTTCCGCGCGAAACCGCCAGGGAAAGTCATTTTCACCACGGACGCCATGGCCGCCGCCGCCGCGCCGCCGGGGCGCTACACGCTCGGCGCGATCGAGGTCGAGTCGCGCGCTGGCGTCGTGCGCGCGCCGGGCAGCCCGTATCTCGCAGGCTCGTGCCTCACGCCCGATCGCGGCGTCGCAAACGCGGCGGAATGGCTCGGCATTTCCATTCTTGAATCACGCGCGCTATTCTCCGTCCAAGCTGCCAACTTGTTCCGTATCGACCTTCCCATGATCGAATGAAAAACCACCGTTTCGACTTTCTAGAAGTCCTGCAATACCCCGACCGCGCCTCACTCGGCGCGGAAGCCGGGCAACGTGTCGCCCTCGCCATCCGCGCCGCCATCGCCGCGCGCGGCGAGGCCCGAATCATCTTTGCGTGCGCCCCTTCGCAGGATGAATTCCTCGACGCGCTGGCCTCGGAGCCGGTCGATTGGTCGAAGGTCGTCGTGTTTCACATGGATGAATACGTGTCGCTGCTCGACACCCATCCCGCCAGCTTCCGCAGCTACCTGCGCGAACATCTGCTCGCGCAAATCCGCGCGCCGCGCACCGTGAATTTCCTCCACGCCGAAGCGCCCGCCGAACACGAAATCGCGCGCTACACCGCGCTGCTCACCGAGCACCCGATCGACATTTCCTGCGTTGGCATTGGCGAAAATGGGCACCTTGCCTTTAACGATCCACCCGTCGCCAATTTCCGCGATCCCGTGAGCGTGAAAGTGGTGCCGCTCGACGACAAATGCCGCGACCAGCAAGTCCACGATCGCTGCTTCATCTCGCTCGAAGACGTGCCCACGCACGCATTCACGCTCACCATTCCCGCGCTCATGAGTGCGCGGGAAATCTCGTGCGTCGTGCCCGGCCCGCGCAAAGCCGTCGCCGTGCGCGACACCCTGCTCGGCCCCGTGCATACGAGCTGTCCCGCGTCCATCCTGCGCACCCATCCCCGCGCGACGATGTATATCGACGACGCAGCCGCCGCCCTCCTCGCGCCTTGAAAACTCGCTTCGCTTTCGCAGGCTTCCGCCACGCGCACATCCTCGATCTCCACGCCGGAGTGAGCGAGCGCGGCGACACCCAAGTCATCGCGTGCTGCGAAGAAGACGCCGCCACCCGCGCGGGTCTCAGCGTCACCATCACGCACACGAGTTTCGCGAAAATGCTGGGCGAAGTGGAGTGCGACGTCATCGCGATCGGCGACTACTATTCGTGCCGAGGCTCGCTCGCCATCGCAGCGCTGGAAGCGGGCCGGCACGTCCTCGGCGACAAGCCGCTTTGCACTTCGCTCGAAGAGCAAAGCATCATCGAAAAACTCGCCGCCGAGCGCGGATTGCTCGTCGGTCTGCAACTCGACTGCCGCGATTCCGCCGCTTTCCGCACGCTGCGCGAAATCATCGCCAGCGGCGAGATCGGCGAAGTCTGCACCGTCCGCATCCAGGGCCAGCATCCGCTCCTCCTCGGCACGCGGCCCGCGTGGTATTTCGAGCCGGGAAAACACGGCGGCACGATCAACGACATCGGCATCCACGCGTTTGATTTCATCCCGTGGCTCACCGGTCTCGACTGGCAAAAGATCGACGCCGCCCGCTCGTGGAATGGCAAGGCCCGCGAATTCCCGCATTTCCACGATTGCGCGCAGCTCATGGCCACGCTGAACAACGGTGCGGGCGTGCTCGCCGATTTTTCCTACCTCGCGCCCGACCGGCTCGGGTACAAGCTCCCGCACTACTGGCACGTCCTCATCCACGGCACCCACGGCCTCGCCGAAGCGCACCTGCACTCCGAGCACGTCACGGTCATCACCGATACCAGCGCGATCCCGGAAATCCGCCCGGCCTTGGAAAGGCGACCGCGCGGATACCTCGACGATTTTCTCCGTGAACTCCGCGGCGAATCCCCTGCCCTCACGTCCGCCCAGAGTCTCCGCGCTTCCCGCCTCGCCCTCGAAGCGCAACAACTCGCCGGCTGATGCCCGATAAATTTCACGAACTCCGCCTCACTGCGCACACGGCCGCGCTCCGCGGATGCAGCATGTTTGGCGACCTCGCGCCCGAAGATCTGGAGCGCATCGCGCGCATCGTCGAGGTCCGAAGCGTGAGCCAGGGCGACTACTTGTTTCGCGAAGGCGAAATGGTTCGCGGCTTCTACATCGTCCGCCAGGGCGCGGTGAATGTGCATCGCCTCGGAGCCGATGGGATGGAGAAAGTGATCCACGTTTTCCGACAGGCTCAGTCATTCGCCGAGGGCGCACTCTCCGGCGACGGCGGCTACCCGGCCAGCGCGCGCGCGGTGGAAAATTCCGAACTGCTTTTCATCCCGCGCGCCGAGTTTCTCTCGCTCATCAAAGCGCACGCCGAACTCGCCCTGCGCATGATCGCCTCAATGAGCCAGCACCTCCGCCTCCTGGTCAATGCCATCGAGGATTTGCAGGGAAAAGATGTCGAAACACGACTCATCCACTGGCTGCTCAAACGCTGCCCGGTTCCCCGCCCGACCAGCCCATTCGAGATCGCGCTCGATGTCACCAAAACCGTCCTCGCCGCCGAACTTAGCACGCGCAACGAAACGCTCTCCCGCGCCCTCGCCCGGCTCCGCGATGCCGGCCAGATCGCCGTGGAAGGCAAACGCATCCGCATCCTCTCGCCGCA
>JANLQB010000077.1:0-5720 GCA_031367565.1 Verrucomicrobiota bacterium | reverse complement strand
AGGCTTGCAGCCCGCGCCCGAGGCAGAACGCGTGGCTTGGCTACGCCGCGTGTATTTCGATCTCATCGGTTTGCCACCGACGCCGGAACAGGCGGACGCGTTTTCCAAAGACTCGCGTGCGGATGCGCACGCACGCGTCGTGGATGAATTGCTCGCATCGCCGCGCTACGGCGAACGCTGGGCGCAGCATTGGCTCGATGTCGTGCGCTATGCGGACACGCATGGCTTCGAGGTGAACACGGAGCGGCCGAACGCGTGGCCGTATCGCGATTATGTGATCCGCGCGTTTAACCACGACACGCCCTACGATCGCTTCATCCGCGAGCAGCTTGTCGGCGATGCGCTGGGGGAGGATGCGGCGACGGGATTTCTCGTCACAGCGTCCGTGCTGCTGGAGGGGCAGATCGGGAAAGATGCTCCGTCGATCCGGCTCGCGCGGCAGGATTCGCTGGATGAGATCGTCACGAATATCGGCCAGACATTTCTCGGGCTCAGCGTCGGCTGCGCGCGGTGTCACGATCACAAATTCGATCCGATCCCGCAGCGCGATTATTATGCGATGCAGGCGTTCGTGGCGGGTGTGGAATATGAGGATCGCCCGATGCGCACGGCGGAAGCGGAGGCCTTAAAAAAGGACGCCGGGCCGCTCAAGGAGCGCGTCGGAAAGATCGAGGAGCGGCTCGCGCAATTCATGCCACTCGCGCAACCGGGGACCGCGCCACCACCGCGTCCGACCGTGAGCGCCCGCGCAAACACCGATCGCTTTTCACCGGTGCCAGCGAAGCGGCTGCGCTTCACGATCCTCGCCACGAACAGCCTGGAGCCTTGTCTCGACGAACTCGAAGCGTTCAACACCGCGGGCGAAAACATCGCGCTCGCGAGTCGCGGCGTGGTGGCGACCTCGTCCGGCGATACGACCGTCGCGGACCGTCATGAACTCCGTTTTATCAACGACGGACGCTACGGGAATTCGCGGAGCTGGATGTCGAGTGAGCCCGGCAAAGGCTGGATCGCGCTGGAGTTTCCGCAGGAGCAGGAAATCGCACGCGTCGCGTGGGGCCGCGACCGCGAGGGGAAATATGAGGACCGGCTGGCCACGGACTACCGGATCGAAATCGCCACCGCCGACGGACAATGGCAGCTCGTCGCCGACTCCACCGATCGCCGGCCATTCGTCGCCGGCACAAATCCCGGTCCCGCTTTCACCACCGTCGGACTCAGCACCGAGGAAGCCGCCGAGGCCACGCGGCTGATGACGGAAAAGGAATCCATCGTCGCGAAAATCAAAGCCGCCGAAACCGGCCAGTTCGCTTTCGCCGGAAAGTTCCGCACGCCGGACGCCATCCACCTTCTTAATCGCGGTGATCCCGAGCAGCCGAAAGATGAGGTCGTCCCAGCGATCCTCAGCGCACTCGGCACCACCAAACTCGCGAGCGACACCGCCGAGCAGCAGCGCCGCACAGCGCTCGCCGATTGGATCGCCAGCCCGCAAAATCCGCTCACCGCCCGCGTGATGGTGAACCGCATCTGGCAGGGTCACTTCGGCACTGGCCTCGTCGAGACGCCGAGCGACTTCGGGCGAAACGGCATGAAGCCGTCGCATCCCGAATTGCTCGACTGGCTCGCGAGCGAATTCATCCGCTCTGGCTGGTCGGCGAAACAAATGCACCGGCTCATCGTTCTCTCCGCCACGTATCGACAATCCACGCGCCACGACCCGATCGCTGCCGCGAAAGACGTGGATGTTCACCTGCTCTGGCGCTTCCCCACGCGCCGACTTGAGTCCGAACAAATCCGCGACGCGATCCTCGCGGTGAATGGCCGGCTCAATTTGAAAATGTTGGGTCGCGGCTTCGATCTTTTCGAACAACGCGGCGGCCTGAGCGGATTCAAACCCATCGAAACCTTCACCGGCGAAGGTCTGCGCCGCATGATCTACGCGCACAAAATCCGCCGCGAACGTGAAGTCGTCTTCGGTGCCTTCGACTGCCCCGACGCCGGCCAAAGCACCGCCCGCCGCCGCGAATCGACGACGCCGATCCAGGCGCTCAATCTCTTCAACAGCCGCTTCACGATCGAAGAATCCGCCGCCTTCGCGGCCCGCATCAAGACCGAAGTCGGCGACGAAGTGGCCAATCAAATCCGCCGCGCCTACCGACTCGCCCTGACACGCGAGCCTTCAGCCGACGAACTCCGCGACGCAGAGCCAGTCGTCGAAACCCAAGACCTCGGCACGCTTTGTCGCGCGCTTTTCAACAGTAACGAGTTCCTTTTCCTGCCGTGAAAAATCCGTCCTCAGCCCGCCTTCAAACCTGCGAGTTTCGCCAGCGCGTTCGCCTTTGCATCAAAGGAAATGAACCGCTTGCATCCCAGCGTGACCGCGGAGGCGACGTGCATGACATCGTAAGTGCGGAAGCCACCGCGCGCCGTGTGGCGGGCGACGAGCGAGGTGAATTCCGTTTCGATGTCGGCAAGGGTGAGCGTCGAACGACGGAGGAAAACTTCGCAGTCCATGTCTTCGGTGAAATCCGCCACAGCGCAGGCAGCAGTTTCCGGGGTGATGCGCCATTGCCCGCCGCTGCGACTCTCAAAGACCATGCGCTGAATACCATTTGCTACCTCAAACTCGAGCAGTTGCGTTGTCGCAATAGGCCCCGCTCGACGCCCAGCTGCACTTTTGAGTTCGGCATCCACTTTATCGCATCCGGGAAGATTCAGGTAGAGGCGGATGAGCGCATTTGCGTCCACGTAAATCTTCATTCTTCGCCAGCAATAATGCGGTTGATGCGCTCATTCTCCGACGGCGGAGGCGGCACATGGCCTAGTTCACGCATCCGTCGCCAGCGCGCCTTAAAATCAGGAAATGCCTTGGTGCGAGCTTTCGCTTTTTTCTCCGCTTTCGGAGCGATGGTGAAAACCTCGCCGCCGCGCGTGCGGATTTCCGCGCTGCCGAATTTGCGAACGACATCGAGGATTTTCGCTGGTTGCCGGTTGAGATCCCGGACGGTGAAAGTGGTGGCAGCGCTCATGTCTGACAATGATGCCCGACATCGTCAAACGTGTCAATCGAGCCACCAGAGCGACGCAAACTCTCGCGTATGAGTCACCTTTCCGAACCCCTCTCGATTCCCGGTCGTCGTCTGCTCGATCGCCGCAGTTTCCTTTCCACCACCGCATCGGCGCTGGGTTCCATCGCTTTCACAAATCTGCTCGGGCTCGATGGGTTGCTCGCGGCTCCCGGAACGATCATTGATCCGGCGCGACCGTATGCGCCGCGGTTGCCGCATTTTCCGGCGCGGGCGAAAAATGTGATCGTGATTTTTTGCGCGGGGGCGGTAAGCCAGTTGGAAACTTGGGATTTTAAGCCGGAACTCATCAAGCGCGATGGGAAGCCGCTAGTGGGCGGGCCGGCGGTGACGTTTCAAGGACCGGCCGGCGAGCTGGCTCGACCGCAGTATGAGTTCCGCCCGCGCGGGCAGACCGGGAAGATGGTGTCGGATATGATCCCGCATCTCGCGGAACTCACGGACGACATCGCATTCGTGCATTCGCTCACGAGCAAATCGAACACGCACGGGCCGGCGGAGAATTTCCTTTCGACCGGGTTTGTGCTTGATGGCTTTCCGAGTCTCGGGTCGTGGGTGAGCTATGCGCTCGGAAGCGAAAATCAGAATCTGCCCGCGTTCGTTTCCATCCTCGATCCGCGTGGGGTCCCGCAGGCGGGCTCGAACAATTGGGGGCCGGGATTTCTTCCGGCGGCGTTTCAAGGGACGACCTTCAGCGCGAAAGATCCCGTGCGCCATTTGATCGCGCCGGGTGTTTCGCGGGAGGCGGATCGGGCGGCGCGGGATCTTTTGCAGCGGATGAATGCGCGGCATCTCGAAGCGAATCCGGGCGATGGAAAACTGGCGGCGCGCATCGCGAGTTACGAACTCGCCGCACGGATGCAACTCAGTGTGCCGGAGATCAGCGACCTCTCCACGGAGCCCGCGCACATTTTGAAACTCTACGGCGCGGACGACGCGGCGAACCCGATCAAGGCGGGCTTTGCGCGCAACTGCATCCTCGCGCGGCGGCTGGTGGAAAAGGGCGTGCGCTTTGTGCAGCTCTTCAACGGCGCGTATGCGAGCGGTGGCGAGCTAAATTGGGACGGTCACAACAAGCTGAAGGAGCAATACGACAAACACGCCGCGATCCTCGATCAGCCAGCGGCGGCGCTGATTCGCGATCTCAAGCAGCGCGGGATGTTGGAGGAAACGCTGGTCGTTTGGTGTACCGAATTTGGACGAATGCCCTTCTTCCAAAAAGGCGCGCAGGGCCGCGATCACAATCCCGACGGCTTCACCTGCTGGCTGACTGGCGCGGGCGTGAAGCCCGGCGTGAGCCACGGCGAGACGGACGCGCTCGGCCAGCGCGCCGTGCAGGACATCCATCCGCTCTACGATTTCAACGCGACGATCCTCCACCTGCTCGGCCTCGATCATGAGCGACTCACCTTCGAACACAACGGCGTGCAGCGGCGACTGACCAATGTCGAAGGGCACGTGATTCGCGAAGTGCTCGCGTGATTCGCAAGAGCCAAAGGTTTGAGGTATTTGGGGCCTTCAGGACAGATGGAGAACAACGTCGATCTATCGTGGTGCTAATATCATGCTGCTTTCACGACCATGAAAAAATCTTACTTCGCCGTGCTGTTCGGCATTTTCAGCTTCGCCGTCACGGCCTCTGCGGATTTCGCGGTCGAGATGATGGAGGCGACGTTCAAGTTGTTCGATCCGAGTGTTACGGGGACCTGTTTCCTCGTGCGGCGGGAGGTGCCGGATCAGGCGCTTTATCTCGTGACGGCCGCGCACATGCTAGAAGGCACTAAAGCCAATACGGCCATCCTCGTTTTGCGCGAGCGGGCGGACGGTGGCCCCGACAAACGGCGCGACCACACCATCACCATCCGCCGCGAGGGCAAGGCCCTCTGGGTGCGCCATGCGAAGGATGACATCGCCGTGCTGCGGCTTGCCGAGATGCTTCCGGTTCCCGTCGGTGCCGTGCCTTTGAGCGCCATCGCCGATGAAGCGCGCCTGACCGCCGCGGCGGTGCATGTTTGCAGTCCGCTTTTCGTGCTCACTTACCCGAAAACTTTTGAAGCGAATGGCGCGGGTTTTCCCGTGGCGCGGAAAGGGATCGTAGCCAGTCATCCGCTCGTGCCGCTCGCCGCGAAACACACGTTTCTCGCGGACTTCACCACGTTCGGCGGAGATAGCGGCGGGCCGGTGTTCATCCCCGGCGCGGATGGGCATCCGCTGGTCATCGGGATGGTGATCGCGCAGTTCCGCCACGATGAGCACTTGAAGACGGAGTATGAGGAGCGCTCGATCCATTACCCGCTCGGACTCGGCGAAGTGCTCCACGCGCAGTTCATCCGCGAGACGATCGAACAGGCCGCGGTGCAAGCACCGGCTGGTTGAGAAATCTCTAACTGATTATTTCGAGAGCAAGTCCTCCCACTTTTCGATGCCGACGACGGGGAGCGCAAAACGGAACGCGGCTTCCCACTCGGGGGTGTCGGCGACTCGGAAAAGATCGTACATTTGGCGGTGACGATCGGGCGTCGCAATCGTGTCGGGCTGGTGAGTCCAGAGGCCGAGGTTTAGGCCTTCGTGCGCGTGATCGACGTGGCGGTGCAGGATGAACGCGTCGATGCCATCGAGGTGCGCGACTTTCCA
>JANLQB010000748.1:0-4771 GCA_031367565.1 Verrucomicrobiota bacterium | reverse complement strand
GCGTGTCGTGAAGGAAGCCATCCGGGAGCGCGCGAAGAACTAAACGGAGAGCAGCGCTTCCTTCACTGCGGCGGGCAGGGGACGGCTGCCGTCGCCGCCGAGTTGGGCGTCGATTTCCTCCAGTCGGTGAATGAGATCGCTGACCTCGCGCCGTGCGTAAGGCCCGCCGGCGGCGGCGCAAAAGTGGGTGCGGCAGCCGAACGGGCGATCTTTGTAAATGAGGCAGCGGCCTTGCGGATCGAGTAGGGGACATGCGCCGTCCGTGCGCTCGGGCAGGCGCGTGCGGCCGGTGGAGCGCAGGGCTTTTGCGGCGGTGATCGCTTCGCCTTTCGTGAGGTATGGAGTGCGACCGGTGAGTTTGAAATGGCAGCACTCGGTGCGCAGCGTGCAGGCGCGTTCGATCGGGCGCGCGGCGACTTCCGCGTAGATGGCGCGGACGCTGGCAATGACCGACGTGGGGTCCGGCGAGCGGCGCGCTTTCAATCCGCGCGGTAATGCACGCTCAGCGTGCGGAAGACGTTCGAGCCGTTCTGCGCGCTGTAGTAAAAGAGCTCAATCGCCGTGTTGTTTTGATTCCACTTGTAGCCGACGACCGTCTGCAAAACATCGCCTTCGGGCTCCGTCTTGCGCGCGATGAGTTGCCCCGCGCCAAAGCGTTTCTCGATGCTCCGCCGAATCTGCCCCATGTATTCGTCATACTTCGGCTGATCCCAATTATCCCGCTGATACTGCAACTCGACTTCGCAAAGCGTTCCCGCTTTGAAAAAGAAAACCGTCCGTTTCAGCCCGGCCTGCGTGAGCCCTTCCACGTCCCACGCTTCGCGCCCGCTCTCGGTCTTCCGTTTCTCGACGATCTTTGCCTTTGCGTTCTTCAGCAGACGCTCCAGGCGCTCACTAGATTCGCCCCAGATGAGTCCAAATGGCGGTTTGATATCCTCCGCCCGCAACGACGCGCCGGTCGCAAAAGCGAAGGCGAGCGGGAGAAGAAAACGTTTCATGCGGGTCGGCAGCGTGAGCCTCCTGAGACGGGTCAGACCTTCTTCGCGGTGCTGGAGATGTAAAGTTCGCGCAACTGCTTGAAGTCCACGGCCACCGGCGAGTGCGTCATCAGATCCACGCCGCGATTGTTTTTCGGAAAAGCGATGACGTCGCGAATGCTCTCCGCACCGACGATTAGCATCACTAGCCGGTCGAGCCCGAGCGCGATGCCGCCGTGCGGGGGTGCGCCAAAGCTGAACGCGCGGAGCAGGTGGCTGAACTTGAGCTGCTGATCTTCCGGCGAGACGCCGAGCACCTCGAACATTTTCGCCTGCAAATCGCGCTCGTGAATTCGGATCGAGCCACCACCGAGTTCGACGCCATTCAGCACCACGTCGTACGCGACCGCGCGCACTTTTCCAAAGTCGCCGGCTTCGAGCAGCGGCACGTCTTCGGCCCTCGGACGCGTGAACGGATGATGCACGGCGACCCAGTGATTGTCCTCCGCGCTGAACGCGAGCAGCGGGAAATCGACGACCCACAAAAAGCTGAGTTCGTTTTTCTTTGCCGCCATCAGCCCGAGCAATTCCGCGCAGCGCAGACGGACGCGACCGAGCACTTCGCAGACGGGTTCGAGCTTCATGTCCGCGCCGAAAAAGAGCACGTCGCCCTCGACGAAATTCATGCGCTCGGTGATCGCCGCTTTTTCGGAATCGGAGAAGAATTTCACGATCGGCGACTCCCACTCGCCTCCCACGCTCCACTTGATGTAAGCGAGCCCTTTCGCGCCGAATTCCGTCTTCACCCATTCCTCCCATTTTTTGAGCTGCTCCTTGCTGAGCAGCGCTGCCGCGCCCTTCGCGTTCAGTGCCTTGATCGCGCCGCCGCCGTCCGCGACCGAGCGGAAAACTTTGAACTGCGATTCTTTAAACACGTCGCCGAGATCGACGAGTTCGAGGCCGAAGCGCAGGTCGGGTTTGTCCGAGCCGTAGCGATTCATCGCCTCGCTGTAAGGCATCCGCGGAAAGGGCGTCGGGATGTCGATCCCGCGCGCTTCCTTGAAAATGCGGGCAAGCAGTCCTTCGATCAGCGTCTGGATTTCCACGTCCGTGATGAACGACGCCTCCACGTCGATCTGCGTGAATTCCGGCTGCCGATCGGCGCGCAAATCTTCATCGCGGAAACAGCGCGCGATCTGGAAATACTTCTCCAGCCCGGCCACTTGCAGGAGCTGCTTGTATTGCTGTGGAGCCTGCGGCAGCGCGTAAAATGTGCCTGGGCTGAGCCGCGACGGGACGAGAAAATCGCGCGCGCCTTCCGGCGTCGGATTCGAGAGCACGGGCGTTTCGATTTCTAGAAATCCCGCCTCGTCGAGGAAGTCGCGCGTGGCTTTGGTGATGCGGTGGCGCAGCTTCAAGTTCCGCTGCATCGGCGCGGTGCGCAGGTCGAGATAGCGATATTGCAGCCGCAGGTCTTCGTTCACGTTCGGGTCATCGAGTGGGAAAGGCGGCACGTCCGCTTTATTCAAAACGGTGAGGGAAGCGGCGATAATTTCGATGTCGCCGGTGTCGAGTTTTGCATTCTCCGAACCGGGCAGCCGCGCCGCGACCGTGCCGGTGATCTGCACGACATCTTCGCTGCGCAGCTTGTGCGACGATGCGGCGACCTCGGGATTTTCCTCAGGCCGGAAAACAACCTGCGTCACGCCTTCGCGATCGCGCAGGTCGATGAAAATGACGCCGTGATGGTCGCGATTCGTATTCACCCATCCGGCGAGTGTGACGGTGTGGCCGATGTCGGTCGTGCGAAGCTGATTGCAGTGGTGCGTGCGGTACATAAAGCGGTTTTCGGGAGCGCGGAATGTAGCGGGATTGCGCGGTGTGGGGAGAAGAATTTGCGAGCCACCGAGCGCCGGGATTTTCCACCGAAAAAAGTTCGGGGCCGCCGACCGACTGGCCGCCGACCGACTGGTCGACGACCGACTGGTCGACGACCCCGATGTTCCCCCCAGAACAATTGGTAAGACCGGTAAGCCTCGGTTCCGTTAGAAACTCGCCGCGAATTTTTTCACCCCGTGCGCGCCCTTGACCGCGCTCCTCCGCAGCGTGACCGTCGCTCTTGCTTTACCCATGAAACTTCGCCACGCGTTCCCGCTCGCCGCCCTGCTCGCTCTCACGCTCGAAAGCCCCGCCGCGATCAAGGCGATCAAGCGCGACTATCTCGCCGAAGCCGAGGACGCGCTCCGGCGCAACGATTCCGACGCCGCGCTGAAATCGCTCGACGCGGCGCTCGCGGAAAATCCCGAAAATCCCGGCGCTCATTTTTGGCGGGGACGTTTGCTGGCTGGAAAAAACGAGTGGGACAAAGCGCTGGCCGATCTCGACGAGGCCGTGCGACTCGATCCGCAGAATCCGCAGGCCTTCGGCTACCGTGGCTACGTTCACCAAAAGCGCCGCGAAATCGACGCCGCTCTCGCCGACTTAAACACCGCGCTGCGACTGAATCCGCGCGACGATTGGGCGTTGTATTGCCGTGGGCTGATCGCGGGGGAACGCGGCGATTTTCTCGCGGGCATCAATGATCTCGACGCGGCGATTGAGGGGAATCCGAACAACGTCCAGGCGATCAACGGGCGCGGTCATTTGCAATTGCTGCGGCAGAATTTCGTGGCCGCGATCATCGACTTTGAGCGCAGCATTGCGATGGACCCGTCGGACCCGGCTGGTTTCACGGGCCGGGCGGCGGCGCATTTCATGAAGGGCGATTATCAAAAGGCGGCGGACGATTACACCAAGGTCGCC
The DNA here is from genome assembly GCA_031367565.1 of Verrucomicrobiota bacterium. Classification (GTDB taxonomy): domain Bacteria; phylum Verrucomicrobiota; class Verrucomicrobiia; order Chthoniobacterales; family Chthoniobacteraceae; genus JANLQB01. Next base: position 992 of record JANLQB010000748.1, on the reverse strand, counting down.
GAGCTGCTCCCGAACGATCCGCGCCCGCTTTCGCAACGCGGCTACGCGCTCGCTGCGCTGAAGCAACCGGAGAAGGCGCTCGCGGATTTTGAACTCGCGCTGAAGCTCGATCCGAAGGAAACGAGCGCGCTGATCGGTCGTGCGGAGCTGCGTCGCATCGAGAAAAAATGGGCGGAGTCGATCGTGGATTACGACGCTGCGATTGCCGTCGATCCATCGGATTTCCGAGCACTCATGGGCCGCGCGGCGGCGCGCTACGGGCAGGGGAAAATCGAGGAGGCACTCGAAGATTACGCCGCGACGATGAAGTCGCATCCCGACGAGCCGCAGCCTTTCAACGACTACGCGTGGATGCTCGCGACCTCGACGAAAGACCGCGTGCGCAACGGTGCCAAGGCGGTCGATCTCGCGAAACAAGCGTGCAAACTCACGGACTACAAAAACGCCGCCTATCTCGACACGCTCGCCGCCGCCTACGCGGAAAAAGGCGAGTGGGATGAGGCGCTGAAATGGCAGGAAGAAGCGGTGAAACTCAGCGCCGATGAGCCCGAGGATGTGCGCAAAGAATTGGAAGACCGCATCCCGCTTTACAAAGAAAAGAAGGCGTATCGCGAGAAGCAGTGATGCGAGAGTGACGCGCAGTTCGTCGATTGGTAAAGATCACCGCCATTCTCGAAGCCGTCCAAAGTCATCCGCTTTGCGGCGGGCGAAATAGTGACCTCGCAAGGCTCCAAAACTGGCCTGCGGTTTTTCTTCATTGGAGGCGCGGTCGAGGTGCTCAAGGACGAAGCGCCGGTGGCGAGGGCGGCGGAGTCGTGTGCTTTTTATGTGGTGGAAAATCCGCACGAATTTTTCGAACGCTCGCCGGCTTGATGCGCTGAACCGATACGTCGTCGATAGCAAAGGCCAATTCGCCGGGCACGATCGCCTCGGCATGGTGGATTCCGTTCTCGAAACGCTGCTGAATCGCCAGATGCGCGCCCGCGTTCGCC
>JANLQB010000888.1:0-2683 GCA_031367565.1 Verrucomicrobiota bacterium | reverse complement strand
TCGCTCCTGCTCACGACCGGCAACAAAAGCGAACTCGCCGTCGGCTACTGCACGCTCTACGGCGACATGTGCGGCGGCCTCGCCGTGATCAGCGACGTCCCAAAAACGATGGTCTATCGCCTCGCCGAATGGATCAACCGCGACCGCGAAATCATCCCCCGCGCGACCATCACGAAGCCGCCCAGCGCCGAGCTAAAGCCCGACCAGCGCGACCAGGACACGCTCCCGCCCTACGAAATCCTCGACCCGATCCTCGAACTCTACGTCGAGCAACAACTCAGCGTCGCCGAAATCATCACCCACGGCTGGGACGAGCAAACCGTCCGCTGGGTTCAGCGCCGAGTCGATCTCAACGAATACAAACGCGCGCAATCCGTGCCCGGCCTGAAAGTGACGAGCCGCGCCTTTGGCGTGGGCCGTCGGATGCCGGTCGCGCAGCGTTTCGTGGAGTAAGCGCGGCCGCAATTTCCGGGGAGCACGCTCGTCCCGAGCATCGGCAAAGGCGTCCCGCCGCCGCGCACTTTCCCGACGATCTTCTAACAAACTCGCACCCCACCCGTCTCACCCGCGAACGATGAAACCCAACCCGTCCCCAAACCCAGCCCGCTGGACGATTCGCCGATGAAATCGCAGCCGTAAAAAACTGGCCGTGAAGATGCCGGACGAAACCACGACCCCCACGCCGGAATGGGAGACGATCGAGCAGGTTTTTACCGCTCTGGAATCGCCCCTGCTCGCGTATGCGCGGCGGCTGCTCGGTGATTTCGCGGTGGCAGAGGACATCGTGCAGGAGGCGTTTATGAAACTTCACACGCAATTCCAAAAGGTGCTCACGCCCCAGCCGTGGTTGTATCGCACCGTCCACAATCTCGCCGTCGATCACCAGCGCCGCAGCAATCGCATCACGCTTTTTGGCGACGGCAAAGGCGAAGACTCACCCGCAAACGACACCGCCGATTCCCAGCCCATGCCCGACGAACAAATCGCGAGATGGGAAGGCATCGGCCTCGTCCGCCTCGTCCTCGAAACGCTCGACGACCGCAGTCGGGAACTCATCCGGCTGCGTTTCCACGAAGACCTTTCCTACAAAGAAATCGCCGACCGCACCGGCCTCACCACCGGCCATGTCGGGTACCTGTTGCACCACGCGCTGAAGGCGATGGCGGTGGAGTTGGAGAAAACGGAGATCGCGAGATGAGTCTGCGGCTCCTCATTTCGATGGTCGATGTTCGACGTTCGACGTTCGACGTTCGACTACCCGCAGAGGGAATTTGGTTTCTCGCGACGCACTATTTATTCCGCGGCACCTGCGGCGGGCTGAACCTCGATCCTCGAACGCGCCCGACGCCAACCGGTTCATTTTGCAACCGTTTCTACCTATGAATCCCGAAACTCCGCCATCACCGCGCGAGGAATTGGAAATCCGGCTCACCGCCATGCTCATGGGCGAACTTTCGCCCGAGGAAACCGCCGCCCTACAAACGCAGATGGCCGCCGATCCCGAACTCGCTGCGCTCCACGCCCGCCTGGGTCAGGCGATGGAACTTTTGCGCGAAGCCAGCGCGCTCCCCGAGCACCCCACACCGCCCGAGCCCGTGCAACTTTCCGCGAAAAAGCGCGAGCACTTGCTGGCGCATTTCAAAGCGCCCTCGCCTTCGACCGTGATTGTAAAACCGCGTCGGCACTGGAAGCCCTATGTCCCGCTCGGCCTCGCAGCGTCGCTGATTGCGCTTCTCGGCGGGTCGGTTTTTCTCAATGGATTCGTGCTGCGAAAAGCGAGTCGCCCAGCGGGGGCCATGCGGATGCTCGAAGATCGGAGATCGGTTGATTTTGCCGTTGATCAGTATGCAGTCGAATCCAAGTCTTTTCGAGGAGTCACGGCCCCCGATCCAGCGGAAGCGCGCTGGGAGTCTCAGCCCGGCTCTGTCCGGATTTTGAACCGCAGCGACGTTGCTGGCGGAAGCGGCGGAGCGGATGCGAACGGGACGCGTTTGGGTTTTCAGCAGCCTCCATCCGCCAATGCGCCGACGAGCGGACGCACGACTTTCGGGCGCGAAGATGAGTCCGCGAAACTCAGCGTGTACACCGCTTCCGAGGGAAAGCTTTGGGATGCGCCCGCGCCGGAAGGTTTGCGACGTTCGGTGCGTTTCGCGGAGCCATCGTCTGCACCGGTGTCGGCTTCCGCTGGGTCGGCTCAACCGCTCACCCCGCTCGCCGCCGAATCCGCTCCGCTCCCGGCCACCGATGACGCCGTCGCCAATTCGCTCTTCGCGCAGGTGCCGGATGGCGGTGTGATTTCACCCGATGGAAAATCCGACCGGCTGGGACGGGCTGGCAGACGTTCCGATGTTGCCGCGGACGTGCCGATTCAACTGCCGGCCGGAGTGGCGGATGTCGCTCCAGCGCCTGCGGATCCGGGAGACTTTGATCGCGGCCTCTCTAAACACCTGAACGGTGCCTTCGGAGACAAGGCGGACGTGGCAAGTGTAACGGGCGCGATCTCAATGCGCGATGCGCCGACAACGCCGCTCTTCGCAGGCGGTGCCGTAACGCTCCCCGCGCTCACCTCCGCCAAATCGGCACTCACGCCGGACGGCGCAAAGAAAGCCTACTTTTTCGATCGCGAAGCCGATGGCTTCGCGGACCTCAAAGAACCGAAACTCGCACCCGCGTCCGGCCCCGC
>JANLQB010000824.1:0-2005 GCA_031367565.1 Verrucomicrobiota bacterium | reverse complement strand
GAAGATCAGGCGCATCTTTTCACCACCGCGCGGGCCGGTTTGAAGGGCGAGCCGCCAGAAAAGCCCCCGATTTTTTCCAAACAACATCATTGGAACCTCGCGAGCTGGCGCAGCGGCGAAGAGGTCCACCTGCCCGCCACGCAGGTGGATGAAACACGCCTGCGTACGCTGCTGTCCGGGTCGGTCGCCGTGCGAAGCATATCCGCACCCGTGCTGATCGACGGGCTTCCGCTAAATCTTTAGCCGCGACGCTCGTCAACGCACTGATTCCAGAGTGTTTTCACAGATACGTTGATCCCAACCTATTCCGACCTTTAGACGGAGCATCCCGGCTTTTTGGTGAGACGGTAAACGGGAATTACTCCGGCAGCTTTGGGGAGCGTCTTTTGGCCCACGTAATCGAACTGGAATTGCCCGCCGCCGGACACCGTCGCCAGTGCCGCAAACTCACCGCTCACAAAGATCTGTCCCTCCTCGGCAATGGGTTCGAGCCGTGCCGCGAGATTGGTGTGCCGCCCCATGAAAGTCTCCCGCTGCAAAATCGCATCGTAGCTCTCATGCACGGGTCCGGCATGGAGCCCGATTCGCAGCCGGATTTTCACCTTCTCGCGCGACTGGCCGAGACGGCGGTGCCACGGCGTCGCGTGGACCCACTGCTGGAGTGCGAGGGCCGCCAGCGCGGCGGCGGCTTCGCTTTGAAACGTCGCGAAAAGAGCATCGCCCCAGGTATTCGGCACCTGCGCTCCGTGCTCGGAAAGAATCGTGGCCGCACCCGCGGAAAACAGCTCCATGAACCGGCCATACGAACCATCCGGCAGTTTGGAAAAACCGACCACGTCCGCGAAGAGCATGGATTTGATGGCGAGGTCTCCGTTCATCGCAGGCTCTTTGGATTGATCACATGGGCTTCCACCTTGGCTCGCGCGCACAGCGCGGCAAATTCTCCCGCCCCTCCCTGGGGCGCCGCGCCTTTGTCCTCATCCCACAGGAGGAGCGCCCGCAGCCGTCCGTCGATGCGTCGTGCCCGGAGGATGGCGGAGCCGAGCATCACCCGGTTGCTGTAGTCGCACTGCATCGCCGTGGGTGCCTCGTCTGCACAAAAGACCGACTCCCGCCGATGCACCGCCTCCCAGACGCGTCCGAGACGGGCCACCCAATCCCGTCCGCACTGCTCAGCGACGCCCCGCTGCACGTTGCGCGGAAACGGCTCCACGAGTTGCAATCTTCCACCCAGAGCCAGGATTTGCTCGGCGAAAAGAATGTCGCCGCCGGGTGCCGACGCACAGATGCCTTCCCGCGCGTTCACCGATTGCAGCCATCCATGGATCGCCTTCGCGGCAGGTCCATCCGGGCGGCAAAGACGCTCGGCAAGTCGGCGACTCCTTTGCTTTCCATCCAGATGACTGCCGTCCGGCATATGCCCTGAAAAGACGACCAGAGTTTCCGGCTCCAGCCACCGATCGAGGATGGCCGGGTCCGCGTCTTTGCCATGAAGCTGCCATTCCTCCAGGAGCAGTCGCGCCATTTTACGGTTCGCCGCCACATCGCCCGTCGCATCGAATCCAGCCGCCCGTGCGGCCGCCAGCGACCCCGCATAATGCTCGCCCGCGCGAGCAAAATCGCCCTGGATGAGCGCCATCTCCGCGAGGTTGGTCTGATTCCAAAAGCTCCCTGCATCGGGCTGTTTTTGGATGCGCCGCTGGACGGTCGCCGCCAGCTTTCGAGCCGCGCCCCGGCATCCCGAGAGAAAAGTATAAAGGGCCTGCTGCCCCATCGGGTAAGCCCAGTCGCCAACCGGCTCGCGCGCCACCACTCGCGCTGCTTTTTCGGCAAACGATGCCGCCTTTAGAAAGCTCCGCAGACGCTCCGGGCGTGCGACCGCCGCCAGCGCGATGTCCCGGTGCAAACGAGCGATCGTGCTGAACATCCGGGTCGAAGCGTTCGCCTCGCGCGTGAACTCCTTCACCCGCGCCATCGCCGCTTCATGCGCGCCCGCGCGGGCCAG
>JANLQB010000732.1:0-6000 GCA_031367565.1 Verrucomicrobiota bacterium | reverse complement strand
CTTCGCGAGCGCCTCCGCCCGCAGCAGCCCCGGCATCGTCAGCCCCAGCAACCCGAGCCCGCCGACCTTCAGCGCGGTCCGGCGCGACATCGCGGCATGGTAGTTAGGGCAGGCAAAAGAGGACATCGTATTGCTACAACCCAATGTCATCGCAGTTGCTTAGAAAGTGAGGCCGCAGTTTCTTGCCTGAATAAGGCGACTTTCTGGTCAACCGTTTTCCAACTATCGAAAATTCGCACACGCACCTCCTCGTTGTTCGAGTATCGATCTAAATTGTCTTTAACGAAGTCAGCTAGGCTGGCTATCTCGCTGACGACCTAAGCTGGCAGCTTGGTTCCGTCCGCCCAATAAGAACTGCGATTGAACACAACAGCCGAGAATCCACGCTTCGCAGAAAGACCGTTACCCTCCCTAGTTTAGCTTTTAAGTGAACTAGTTCCGGCTTTACCTAAACTGGTTCAGTTTTTCCTGAATCGGAATGGCTCGGAAATTAACTTTGGACCGGCTGGGGGCGTTCTGAAAGGGCTCGGATGGGCGCTGCTGCGCGGTAGGCGGTGGGGAAGCGGGCTCTGCTGACAACACTCGCGTAGTTGACGCGGCGCGACGGGGGCTCCAGAGATGTCGGGACTGATGGCCGCCGAGAAGATTCTTACGATTCGAAATTTCCAACCCGCCGATCGGGAGCGCGTTCGCGAGCTTTGCTGCGAGACGGGTTTTTTGGGGAAGCCGATCGATCCGGTGTTTGAGGATCGCGAGATTTTTGCGGACTATCTGACGGCTTATTACACGGATTGGGAGCCGGAATCGGCGTTTGTCCTGCTGGTGAATGGGGAGATCCGGGGCTATTTGCTTGGATCGCGTCGCCCGGTGCGGCAGCAGATTTACAATCTCTACAACAACGTCGCGCTCTTCCTACGCGGGATTTTTCGCTACCGGCGCTATAACGCAGCTTCGCGGAAATTCGTGCATTGGATTTTGCGTCAGGCGTGGCGCGAGGTGCCGGCGGTGCCGCGGGGGACGGCGCATTTTCACATCAATCTACTGGCGGATGCGCGGAGCGTGGGGCATTCGCGCGCGCTGGTGGATTCTTACCTGAAGTATCTGCACGAAAAGGGCGAGCGGCGCGTGTTCGGGCAGATGGTGGTTTTCGAGGATCGACGCGGGACGAAGATGTTCGAGCGCTATGGGTTTAAGGTGCTGAATAAGAGGGAGATCACGAAGTATCGCGATGTCCACCCGGAGCCGGTATATCTCTGTACGGTGATCAAGGATCTGGATGCGAACGCGCGGCTTTACGCGAAGGCGTCGTAGCCGCGCGGCTAGGAGGCGGCGGCGGTGCGATTGAGGATCTCGGTGATCATCGGGACGAGCTCGTCGCGGAGGACGGGCTTGAAGAGGACGAGGCCGTTGGTCTGTTTGAGGAAGGCATCGACGCGCGGGTTGTGGCTGTGGCCGGTGATGAAGAGGAAGCGGTCGCACAGGTGCGGCTTGGTCTTTTTCACGGCGAGGTAAAACATGTCGCCGGGGAGGCTGGGCATGATCAGGTCGCAAATGATCACGTCGAAATCGAGGTCCATGACTTCGCGGAGGCCCTGGACGCCGTTGGTGACGGTGGTGACGACGAAGTTGCGGGATTCTAGGAGGGCTTTGAGGGTGTCGCCGAGTTCGATGTCGTCGTCGAGGAGGAGGATGCTCTTAATGTCGAGATCGGAACCGGTACTGGTTTGAGGAGAGAGTGAGGTTTGCATGGACGTTCCATCTGCCAAAAGCAGGCGGCAGACCATCCGCGGCTCGATCTCAGACGGGAAACTGCGGAGGCCGCGTAGGGCGAAGATTCATCAGGAGTGGAATTGCTTCAGTTTCTTCCTCCGCCTTCGCGTGCTTTGCGCTCTTTGCGGCTCGATTCCTTTTCGATAGGATTGACTCCGCGCATAAAATTCACAGAATGGTCCCTTGAAAGTTCCCCTGCACATCGTCCAAGCCCGTCGGGAACGGCTGGCTCAGATTATCGAGCAGCATCGTTACCTGCCGGTGAAGGAACTTTGCGACCGATTGGATGTTTCCGAGGCGACCGTGAGGCGCGATCTGGCCGCTTTGGTGCGTGAAAAGAAGATCACCCGCACTTACGGCGGGGCGCTCCATGAGTTTAATGATCGGTTCCCATCATTTAGAGAGCGGCAAAGCCAGGGATCGCGGGGGAAAGCCAAGGCGGTAAAACCGGCGCTGGTGCTTTTCGAGCCGAATCGGACTTACTTTTTCGACTCCGGCACCACGATTTTTGCACTGGCCGAGGCATTTCGCGATCATCCCGTCACGCCGGTCACGATCGTTACCTCAAACCTGCCGGTCGGCGAAATGCTGGCGTCGATCCCCGGCGTCCAAGTCTTCCAACTCGCCGGCCAGCTCCTCCATTTGCAGTCCACGCTGCTGGGTGAAACCGCCCGGAAGAGCCTGGAATTCTGGAACTTCGATGTCGCGTTCCTTTCCACGGAAGGCATGGATGGGCAAGGCCTGTGGAACTCCCAGACGGCCATCGTCGAGCAGCAAAAGGTCGTGCTACGGCGCTCTAAGCGAACCGTGTTCTGCATCGACGGCTCGAAGCTGAATCGGCAAGCGCCGCATTTCCTGCTGCCGTGGGATCAGGTGGATATGCTGCTCACCGACCTCCCAAACGAGAAGCTCGTCCGCGCGGGGATCGTCCTCGATGAATGCCGTCGCATCCCCGCTCCGAACCCCGAAATCGCCAGTAAGATTGAGCCATTTTCGACTCCTGCGCCCAGCAGGGAATCGGAGGGAGATTACCCAATTCACATTTTATGATCGGCATTCGTCTTAAATAGGTGAAATTTTTCGTTGACCAAGACTTTCATCTTTATATGATCGCGTCCAGTCATATAACTTCCTGCGCCCCGAAATGAGTTCCACCCACGCCCCCAGCCGCTTCCTCGTCGAATCGCTCGTCCGCTCGACGCTGGCCCAGCAAATCGGCAAGACCGTGCGCACGGCACCCGCGCCGACATTGCTGGTAAACAGCTCCGCGCGGCATATGCATATTTCGCCGGAGAATCTGGAAGTGCTCTTCGGGCCGGGCGCGAAGCTGACCGTTCACAAGTGGCTGTATCAAGAGGGGCAATTTGCTTCCGAGCAAACGGTGACATTGATCGGCCCACGTCGCCGGGTGATCCCAAATCTCCGCATCCTCGGCCCGTGCCGAAACCTGACGCAGATCGAACTCGCGATCACCGACGCCATCCAACTCGGCGTCGATCTTCCCGTGAAAATGTCCGGCGACATCAAAGGCACGCCTGGCGGATACGTGATGGGACCGAAAGGTATGCTGGAGCTAAAGGAAGGCCTCATCCGCGCCGCGCGCCACGTCCACATGTCGCCCGCCGACGCGACTTTTTACGGCGTGAAACACCTCGACCACATCACGCTCAAAGTCACCTCGCCCGCGTGCAACACGCGCTTCGACGACCTCCTCGTGCGCGTTGATCCTAGCTTCAAACTCGAAGTCCACATGGACACCGACGAAGCCAACGCCTGCGACCTCGAGCGCGCGACGAAAGTTGAACTTTTCAAGTAACCCAAAACCCAAACCAATAACTAAATGAGCGAAGCAATCGGACTAATCGAAACTCGCGGCTACGTGGGCCTGGTGGAAGCCAGTGATGCCATGGTCAAGGCCGCGAATGTGCAACTCGTCAAATCCATCCCGATCGGTGGAGCCTTGATCACGACCATCGTCCGCGGGGACGTCGGCAGCGTGAAAGCCGCCGTCGAAGCTGGCAAAGAAGCCGCCAAGCGCGTCGGCAATCTCGTGGCATCCCACGTCATCGCCCGGCCTACTCCAGAGTTACTCAAGTTCTTCACTTCCTAACTCTCAACCCTCAAATCCTAACTCTCAATTTACTATGGCTGGACAAGCAATCGGAATGATCGAAACCAAAGGCCTCGTCGCGCAGTTTGAAGCGACCGATGCCATGACGAAAGCCGCGAACGTCGAACTCATCGGCTGGGAAAAAGTCGGCTCGGGATTCGTCAGCGTTTTTGTAAAAGGCGATGTCGCCGCAGTGAAAGCCGCTGTCGAAGCTGGAGCAATCGCCGCATCCGCGATCGGAGAAGTCGTGGCCGTCCACGTTATCCCGCGTCCGCACGACGACCTGTACTTGCTCGGCAAATTCCTCGGCGGAAAACCTGCGGTGCAGACTAAGTAGTTAGATAAATCGCATGGGTCCGATATGACCCATCAGAAGACCGCGCAAACCCCATGACCGCTCACAACATCCTCGTTGCCAACATCGGCAGCACTTCGTTCAAGTTCCGCTTGATCGAGATGCCATCCGAGCGCGTGCTGGCCAAGGGTGGGATCGAGCGGATCGGCAGCGCCGAATCGACTTACAAATACCAAGTGGGAGACGCTGCTGAGCAAAAGGGCGTAGCGGTATTGCCCGATCACGGCGCCGCGATCGCGCTCGTGGAAAGAACGCTCGGCGGATTCAGCGGCCTCGCGGCGGTCGGCTTCAAACCGGTGATGGCCCGCAACATTTCGGGCACGCAGTTACTCGATGAGCGCGTGCTCGGTGCAATGGAGGAAATCAACACTCTCCTTCCCGCGCACAATCCGCCTTACATCGCCGCCGTCCGCAGCTTCCACAAATCGCATCCCGCGCTTCCATGCATCGGCACGTTCGAGACCGCGTTTTACGACGACGTTCCGCCGGAAAACATCCGCTATCCCGTTCCCCGCGAATGGGAGACCAAATACGGAATCCGTCGCTTCGGCTTTCACGGCGCGAGCCATCGTTTCGTCTCGCAACGCTGCGCCGAATTGCGCGGCACGGATCAGCTTCGCATCATCTCCTGCCACCTCGGCGGCAGTTCTTCCATCGCCGCCGTGCGCGATGGAAAAGCGATCAACTCGAGCTGGGGCATGACCCCGCAAAGCGGCCTGCCGCAAAACAATCGCGTGGGAGACTTCGACGCCTTCGCGCTCATCTATCTCGCCCGCGAACTCGGCCTCGGCCTCGATTCCGTCGAGAAAGCGCTCACTTCACAGTCCGGCCTCAAAGGCATGTCCGGCCTCGCGACCGGCGACATCCGCGACTTGTGGGACGCCGCGGAAAAGGGAAGCGAAGATGCGAAGATCGCACTCGATGTCTTCGTCGGCGCGATCCGCAAATACCTCGGCCAATTCCTCGTCGAGCTGAATGGTGCCGACGTGGTCATCTTTACCGCAGGCATCGGCGAAAACGACTGGGAAATCCGCGAGAAAGTCTGCGCGAACCTGAGTTTCTGCGGCCTCGAACTCGATGCGGAACTGAACAAGAAAACTCGCGCTACGGAGACGGTGATCTCCACGCCGAACTCGCGGATCGAAGTGCGCGTCATCCCCACGAACGAAGAAATCATCATCGCCCGCAACGCCTGGGCCAAACTCTCAACACTCAGCTAACTACCCAACTAACTATATGGCACAACAAGCAATCGGAATGATCGAAACGCGCGGCCTCATCGCACTCGTCGAGGCGACGGACGCGATGCTCAAATCCGCCAACGTCGAACTCGTCGGCCCCATGACCCAAGTCGGCAACGCGATGGTCACAGTATGCGTCACCGGCGATGTCGCCGCCGTCAAAGCCGCAACCGAAGCCGGCAAAACCGCTGCGCAATCCCTCGGCGAAATCGTCAGCGTCAGCGTGATCGCCCGCCCGCACGGCGACCTCGTCGCAGTGCTCCCGAAAGCGAAGTAAGCTCGCGGTTTTCAAGCCATGATCCTTGCGCGAGTCGAAGGCAGCGTCGTCGCGACGAAGAAGAACACGAAGATGACGGGGCATAAGCTCCTCCTCGTCCGTCCGCTCGTGATCGATTCGCCGACGGCGAAAGAGTGGAAACCCGGCACGAGCACCCTCGTCGTCACGGACACCCTCGGTGCGGGTGAAGGTGAAATTGTGCTCGTCGTCCAAGGCAGCTCCGCGCGGCTGGCCGCTGACGACAAAA
>JANLQB010000736.1:0-2550 GCA_031367565.1 Verrucomicrobiota bacterium | reverse complement strand
AGGCGGGCGGCAGGGCGGATTCCCGCGCGCGATGTTTGCCCCCTCACGCGGCATCGTGCAAGGTCCGCGCTCCCATGAGCACCATCGAATGTCGCGGCCTCACCAAGGTCTATCGCACTTACAAAAAAGCGCCCGGACTTTGGGGTGCAATCAAAGGGCTCGGGAAACGCGAATACGAGGACGTGCGCGCGGCGGACGACGTTTCATTTTCCATCGAGGAGGGTGAATTCGTCGGCTTCCTCGGACCGAACGGCGCGGGCAAAACGACCGTGCTCAAAATGCTCTCCGGCCTGCTGAATCCCACGACCGGCACGGCCCGCGTGCTCGGCTTCACGCCGTGGGAGCGGAAGGACGAAATGAAGCGCCAGTTCTCCCTGCTCATGGGGCAGAAGAACGCGCTCTGGTGGGATTTGCCCGCGCGCGAATCGCTCGAACTCAACCGCGCCATCTACGGCATCGCGCCCGCACGTTTCCGCGAGATCGTCGGAGAACTCACCGAGTTGCTCGACGTAAAGGACAAGCTCGACACGATGGTCCGCGAACTCTCGCTCGGCGAGCGCATGAAAATGGAACTCATCGCCGCGCTCCTGCACAGCCCGCGCGTGCTTTTCCTCGATGAACCGACGATCGGTCTCGACGTGACTTCGCAGAAAAAAGTCCGCGAATTTCTCCGCAAGTACAACTCCGAAAACCGCATCGTGACCATGCTCACGAGCCACTACATGCAGGACATCGAGGAGCTGTGCCACCGGGTCATCATCATCGACGCTGGCCGCATCTTTTTCGACGGTCCGCTCAGCGACATCATCGACCGCTTTGCCACGCACAAAATCCTCGACCTCGCCTTCGACGTCGCGACCACTGCCGACTTCACCAGCTACGGCGAAACGCTCGAGCGCACTCCGCAAACCGTCCGCCTCAAAGTCCCGCGCTCCCAAGTTTCCGAGACGTGCCTCGCGCTGCTCACCAATTGCAAAGTCACCGACATCAGCGTGCAGGAGCCGCCCGTTGAGGAAGTGATCCGGCAGCTTTTCCGCGCGCAATCCGACCCTGCGACCGCCGCTGTCTAGGAGCGCTGCGCCATCGCGGCGCGGAGTTCCTGCGCGTAGGAGGGATTGATGTCGAAGCGGGAGGTGCGGAAAGTTTCCAGCGTCGCCTCCTCGGCATACGGCTCGGCTTCGAGATAGCCGGGGCCCATGAGCCCGCTCAGCACGGTAACCAGATCGTCCGCTTCGAGGCGCGAGCTTTCCATCAGTTCTTCGCCGGTATTGCCGCCGGCGAAATCGAGCACGCGCAAAACGCAGCGCTCACGGCCAGTGATTTTGATCTGTTTCATACGGGTCGAATCCTTGCGGGAAGCATCGTCCATGCACGCGCCGGATCATTCTTTCAAAAAGCTCCGTGCGATGAGTCCAGACTTGCCGCCGGGCAGGATCGTCCTAGTAGTAAAACCATGAACGCGCATCGTCCGCAGTCCGCCAAGATCATGCAGCATGCCGAAGGGCTCGGCGCACCGAATGCCGATCAGGTCCGACGTCGCGCCGAGGAGCTGGCGCTGCTGAACGATCACCGTGAATTTACCGAGGAGGATTGGCTCGAAGCGAAGCGCGAACTGCACGGCGGACACGGGCACACGAATAGCGAAGATGAAGCCGAGATGGTCGCGTTGGTTTCCCAGCGCGACATGGTGGTGACGGACCTCGGGCATCACGTCGAAAACATGGGCATGGAGGATGCGGACAATGTCGTCGAGGAACTGATCGCCGAAGGCATGGACGAAGCCGTCCACGAGCAAATGCTCGCGGCGCGGCGCGCAGAGGATGGCGGCGAAGAAGACGAGGACGAAGGGGAAGAATAGTCCCCAATTGCCGTGAGCGTCATGGAGCGGCGCGCAGTGTTTTCGGTCGGCGGCGGGACGCGCGCCGCTCCATGACACGCCTTCGCGGTTGATAGCCATCTTCTGGCTTCTCACTTTTTACTTCCCGCTTCTTACTTCCCGAAATGCCCGCTCCATCCGTCCACGCCATCCCCGACGCGCCCGACACGCCGTTCGACATCTCGCTGCGTCCCCCGATGTTCAACGAATTCGCCGGGCAGGAGAAAGTCTGCCAGCGGCTCGAACTCATGGTGCAGGCGGCGCAGCAGCGCGGCGACGTGCTGGAGCACATCCTCCTCAGCGGCCCGCCCGGTTTGGGAAAAACCACACTCGCGCACATCGTCGCGACGGCGATGGGCGTGGGCATGAAAAACACGAGCGGCCCGACCATCGAAAAGGCCGGCGACCTCGCCGGATTGCTCACGACGGTCGAGCGCGGCGATGTGCTTTTCATCGACGAAATCCACCGGCTTCAACCCGCGATCGAGGAATATCTCTACCCCGCGATGGAGGACTACAAACTCGACATCCTCATCGACCAGGGGCCGAACGCGCGCAGCGTGCGGCTGAATCTGCCGAAGTTCACCCTCATCGGCGCGACCACGCGGGCGGGGATGATTTCGTCGCCGCTGCGTTCGCGCTTCGGGATGAATTGCCGACTCGATTACTACACG
>JANLQB010000733.1:0-1841 GCA_031367565.1 Verrucomicrobiota bacterium | reverse complement strand
CGCGAGATTGCGATTCACCAGCGAGTAGCCGATGCCGTCCGCGCCGACAGGCCACGGCACGTCGTTATTGTATTGGACCGACGCGATCGTCGTGCTGTCGGCGTTGAGCAGCCGCAGCTTCTCGCCGCTGTTGCTGAGATTTTTGAAATACGCGCCACCGATCACGACCGCCGGATAGCGCGCCGCAAACGCCGCCGGATTCGCCACGAGCACGACGAAGCTACCTGCCGGCACGCTCGTCCCCGTCGCGAAAGCGAACTCCACGCCATCGAGCTTGCACCCATCGAGCCGCAGCACCGATGCGTCCGTGTTCTTGAACTCGATGAATTCGAAATCGTCCTCGTCCTCAAAAGCCGCGTCGCCTTTCGGGTGATACATGACTTCCGTGAACCGCATCGCCGCCAGCGCGCCGCTCACGTTGAAATCCGCCTCTCGCAACGCGCTCCAGATCGTCGTGCTGCCGTTCACATTGCGCACGCGCGTCCGGATCCGCGCAGTGGCGTTGAGCGTCACCGCGCTGCCGTATTGCACCGCCGTCGCGCCCACGCCGCCGCCGATCGCGCGCGGGTCGGAGCCGTCGGTCGTGTAAAAAATCGTCCGCGTGCCGGTGGTGTTCGCGTGGGCGAGCGTGAGCGCAAATCCGGCCGCGATCTCGCCGCCGGGCGGGCTGAACGTCGCGCCCAAAATCACTCCGGTGAGCTGCGTGCGGATGTTCGCCGTGCGCGCGGAAATGTAGGTGGGGAGGCTGTCGAACGAGCCCGAGCCGATGTTCGGATCCTCGGCGAGCAGCGGGCCGAGGATCGGCTCGAGCCGATCGAGCCACGCGTTTTGCGCGGCAATCGAGAGCGGCCCGACGAGGAGGTCGGTAAAGAGCTGCTTATATTGTTCCTTGAACCAATAGTGCCCGAGAATCTGCGTCTGGTAGAGTCGGCTCGCCGCCGCCGCCGCCGGTGAAGATATTCCAATTCGTCGCGCTGAATCCGGCGTCCAAATCCCACGATAAATACATCCGCGGGATTTTCGTGGAAAGCAGCGCGTCCATGCAAAAGCTGTTCTTTCCCTGCCCGCTCGCGCTCTTCGTGAAGAGCCCGTCGCCGTTCGTGATGAACCGCTCGATCGCCGCCAGCGGGAGCATGCCCCGCATGTTCACCCACTGCGGAATGTCGGTCTCCAGCCCGATGGCGACCGTCGGATTGCTCGGCTGCGCGGTCGAGCCCGCGCCGACGTAAAATGGCGAGTAGGTGAGGTGATGGTGCGTCGGGCTATCGACCGTGTTCACCGAGTCGTCGCGGAAAATGCCGCCGTTGATTTCGTCGAGCCACGACGCGCCCTCCCGATAGCTCCCGCGGTTTTTGAGAAAGGTGACATCGCGCTGCTCAGGCGACGTGTAGAGCCCGACGTATTGGCCATTCACCACGAGCCCCACCCGCGCGGCATTGCCGCATTCGTAGTTCTAAAACCCCGCGTCGCCCGCCATGCGGTGCAGGCTCATCGCGTAGAATTCCTTCAGCACGCCGTTACCGCTGCCGTTTTCGAGCGAGATTTTTTTGATCCCGAAAAGCTTCTGCCCAGCGCTATTCGTTCCCGTCGATCTTCAGCGAAACCTTTTGCGGCGTGGTTTCATCCGGCAGCGCCGGATCGCTCTTGCGGCGAATCTCCACGGTGATCGCGCTGGCGAGGCTGTTCGGCGCCGTCGGCCCATGAGATGTTTCACGGCGTGGTGATGCGGAGCCGGAGAAAATGCTGGGTGGTGTCGGCGGTGCCGAGCGGGTCGGTGAGACGGATGGTCTGCGGGTCGCCGTCGGTGATGATTTCGAGGGGAACGCTCGTGGGCCACGAGC
>JANLQB010000716.1:0-2774 GCA_031367565.1 Verrucomicrobiota bacterium | reverse complement strand
GCGCGCTGGAGTTCGCGGAGGAATCCGAGATCATCGTCGATGTGCTCGAGGACGTCGAAGAGGCCGGCGGCAGGGAGTGACTCGTCGCGAAAGCGCGCCGTCGCCAGGGTCGCGCAAACGACATTCGGAATGCCGCGCGCGACCGCATTTCGCACGCCTTCTTCGCCCGGTTCCACGAGCACTGTGTCGAAGCCCGCATCGAGAAACACGCGGGTCATATAGCCATTGCCGCCGCCGATGTCGTAGATGGTGCCTGCTGGTGAAAGTTGCTGAACGACCGATCGCAGGCACGCGCCGCGATGCGCGAACCAGAACGACTGGTCCTCGAATGCAAAGCACGCCTCGTTATCGCCTTCGAGGTAGGAAATCGCTTCCCGCTCCGCGGCACGCCAAACCCCGTCGTCCGCGCGCGACAGGTGCGAGCTGACGGCGCACAGGTCGTTGGCGACTGGGCGAGGTGGAGCGACTTCCATTGGTGGCAAAAAAGAGATACGCAGAGAACATGCCGCGAAGGGCGGACGCGGTACGAAAGTTTCTACATCCCCGATTTACCATGGTCCAATCATTGCGAGCATCCCAATCTGCCCGCCCATTTTCTCAATTCCAAGACACCCGCTCCATGCCAGATCTCACTTCATTCGTTCACGCGCTCGAAACTGAGGGCTACGCGATTGTGCCCGATGTCCTGCCGAAGGATTACATCACCCGCGCTAAAAAGGAGCTGATGGCTGCGATCGCGGCGGAGACGAAGCTCCCTTTCAACAACAAGAATGACTTCGCGATGGTGCTGCTGTGCTCCCTTTACGGCGGGACAATGCTGGAGCTTTTCGCGATTGAGAAAGTCACGGCTCATTTCAACGCCGTGCTGGGCGAAGGCTGCACCGTTTACGCCTATACGTCGTCGTCGATGCCACCGCGCCAGACGAACTATTCAGGCCGCGTCCATGTGGATTGCCCGCGGATCATTCCGGGCTACATCACGAACATGGGGGCCACGATCGCGCTGGATGATTTCACGGAGGAAAATGGCGCGACCTATCTGCTCCCTCGATCACAGGAGCGCGCGGATGCGCCCCGCGACGAGGAGTTTTATGCGAACGCAAAACGCTTCATCGCGCCGGCCGGTTCGGTCCTGTTCTTCAATGCCTGTCTCTGGCACGCCGGCGGTCAGAATAAGACCGATGGCTGGAGGCACGCCCTTACCGTCAATATGGGACGCCCGTGGATGAAGCAGCGCATCGATATTCCGCGGGCCATGGCCCACATGGATCTCAGCGGGCAGCCCGAGTGCGTTTTGCAAAAACTAGGCTTCCTCGCCCAAGTCCCCGCCGACTATACGGAATACTATGCGCCGAAGGAGCTGCGGAAGTATCGTCAAAAGACCGAGTAGAACGATTCGCTTCGGTCTATTTGACCGCATGAATTGCCAGATATTTGTAGAGCGTCCGACTGACCGGGAGTGAGCGTTGCAAGACGCGATCAGTCGCGGCCGCGATCACGAGGCGCTGGCTGCGTTCGATTTCGGAATCATTGATGAGAACACCCTGACCGAGGAACCAGTTATAGCCGATCCGCGCTTCGCTAAAACCGATGGACTTCAGCAAGGCCAGAATTTCTTCCTCAAAGAAGCCACCTTTCAGTGATTTCCCAAACTCCGCGCTCTGGAATGTGCCGGTGGGCACCTTGAGCTTCCCCGCAATCTCCGCATCCTTGTCGCTGACTTGTTCGATTTCCCGGGCAACGGCCGGATCGTAAGTGCGGCTCCGATCCAGCGCAGAAATCGCCTCAAGAAAATATCCATTCGGCTCCAAATCCGCGTAAAGGCGACCACCATTCCGCAACGCCTCGAAGGTGCGCTGCAAGGTAGGCTGGATGTCTTTGAGGTGATGCAAAAAGGAGTAAGCCGTCGCGACATCAAAGTGGTCCCGAGGCACGTCCATGCTTCCGGTTTCTGCGTTTGAAAGGATCACCTCGCAAGGCCCGCTCTTGTCCACGCGGCTCAGCATGGCATGGGAAATATCCACGCCGTGAATCTCCCGACAAAGCGGCTTGCCCAGATCGATCATGAATCCGGTGCCACAGCCGAGATCGAGCATCTTACCCTGACCCTCCGCACAGCCAGCGTCGGCGAGCACTTGCTGGAGCACCGCACCTACCCGCGCGCGATTTTCCGGGAGAAAGTGGGGTTCCGTTTCGTTGTAATGCGCGGCCAACGTTCCGAAGACTACGATGTTAGCATTGACGACATCTTCATAAGTAGGCGTAAGCGAGGAGTCGGTCATGTCGGGTTCGGTCGGATAAGATAATCGCTGATTTTTCGGCGAGCTTTCCATAGAACCGGGAGCGCATTGGCAAGTACGAATGTGCTTTTACCGGGAAGCAATCGGAGGCCTCCCTCGTTTGAGGGAACTTTCGCTGGTTACTTTCCCGTCGTCGTCGCCATTTTGAAACCCACCTTTTCTCTCACGACATACAGTGGTCGATTTTGAACCTCCTTCAAAATGCGACCGATATAAAGGCTCGCGAGACCGATTACGAGCATCTGGACACCGCCCAGGAAAATAATGATGGAAACAATTGATGAAAAGCCCGCCTGAACATCCATGAATAACTTTTGGTAAATAACTACCAAGGCATAAAGAAACCCGCAGAGCGCGACGAAAATACCGCCATAAACGGTCATCCGAAGCGGTAGATCAGAGAACGAGATGATCGAGTTGGTCGCCATGACGAGGCGACGCTTGAAATTGTAACTGGATTTTCCCGCCTTTCTA
>JANLQB010000639.1:0-2642 GCA_031367565.1 Verrucomicrobiota bacterium | reverse complement strand
GTCATGATGAGCCGGTAAATCGGCTGACTCCCCGCCGCCTGAAACGCCGCGTTCGCATCGAAACTATTGTCCACGAGATACAGCGCATTCGTCACCTGCCCGAACGTCTCCGGCAGCACGCCGATGTCGCTCGTCCGCGCCGGCGCGGGCCAGGTGCGCGTGTTCACGCCATCCGTCGCGGAGATGTAATATTCCACGATCGCGAGATTCGCCTGCGCCGGGATCGTCGCCTCCACGTCGCCGTCTCCGTTCGTGTCGGTCATCGGCAGCGAGTTGAAAGTCGCCGTGCCATCCAGCCGCCAGCGCAGCGTCGCCGTCGCGCCCGCGCCTTCGTCATGGAGATTGCACGACACCTGCACCGGCTCCGTCGAATGCGGCACATCTGGCTTGTGCTTCACGTCCTTGATCAGCGGCGCGATATTTGCCGACGCCACCGAATTTGCCGCCCCCGGCGACCCGCTCACCGCCGCGCTCACACCCCAATTTTGCCCGCAATCGAAAGCCGCCAGCGCCGGATTCCGCAGCTCGATCGTCTTTCCCCCGCCGCTCGCTTCGGTAAACCATTCCCACCCGCGATGCGCTAGCAGCAGCGGCCCGCGCCCGCGCAATGCCCACTCGCCTTCATTCGAAAAATGCACCTCGTCGATCGTCACCAGCAGCGCATTCACCAGCACCAAATGCTCGCTCGAATTCGTCAGCGTCCGCACCCATCCGCCGACAAGCTGCCCGGAAAATCCCGGATGCGCTGCCTGAAACGCCGCCACATTCGCCGCCACCACGAGATACCCTCCCGCCGGAATCGTCGTCGCCGCCGGGATCGTGAAATCCACGCCCTTCGTAAATTTCCACCCCGACACATCCACCGGCACCGCATCCGGATTCCGCAGCTCGATCCACTCCTGCGCGTGATTCTCCGGCACCGCTGCGGAGTGATACATGATTTCATTGATCACGACCGCCGCATCCCCGCGCACGAGCGCGAAAAGCAGGGACGCAGCGACGGCAAGGGAGCGAAGGACTCGATTCATAGGGGTGGAGTAAAGTCGGAGATTGGCACCGACTCGCCGAACTTAGCGAAAGACACCCCCGCCGCATGTGGAAAATGTCACCCAATCGTGACAAACCATTCACGCTTCCCGTGCCCGTTTCCGAAGCGGAAAAACGCGTTACTTCCCGACGCTGATCAGATGCGTGAAAGTCCGCAAATACATCCGCCCGCCGCTCACTGCGGGAGTCGCAAACGAGCCCTCGCCGAGCGGGATGCGCGCGATCTTTTCAAACGCATCCCCGGCTCCGATCACGACCAGTTCACCCCGGCGCGTGAGGTTATAAAGGCGTCCATTCAGCGCGATCGGCGAGCCATAGAAAGGCCCTTCCACCCGCTCGCTCCACACCTGCTCATTTGTCGCCGCGCGCAGGCACGTCACGAGGCCGTTTTCCTTCCAGAGAAAAAGGCGGTCGCCCACCACCGTCGGGCACGGCACGTAGCCGCCCGCGCGCACGACTTCATAAAGTTTCTCGGCAGGTTTGCCACTGCTGCCCGGCTTCACCGCATACACGAAACTCTCCGCCTGGCCTTCGCCACACTGCGCGATCACCAGCCCCGCATCGCTCACCACCGGCGACGCCACGCAGCGCTTCGAGAGCAGACCGGGGATTTCCCACGTCACTTTCCCGGTCGCGACATCGACCGCCGTCATGCCCACCGTCTGGCTGATGAGGATCGCCTCCGTCTTGCCATCGGGGTTTTTCAAAATGCACGGCGTGGAAGCCGAAGATTTGTCGCCTGCGTGCTCGTATTTCCAGCGCTCCTTCCCCGTCTTCGCATCGACCGCGATGAGAAAACTCGGCGCTTGATCCTGATCGAAACTGAGCAACACCTGATCGCCAACGACGATCGGCGAAGCCCCCGGCCCATGCTGCGACACAAACGTCCCGAGATCGCGCTTCCAGATTTCCTTTCCATCCTTCTGATCCAGCGCCACCAGCGCCGAGCCTTCCGGCGCACCCCACCACACATACACCCGCTCCGCATCCACCGCCGGCGACATGCTCGTGTAGCTATTGTCCGCATGCTGCCGAAAAGCGCCGGTCTCATATTCCTTCGACCACACGGTTTTACCGTCTTTCGCATCCAGGCAAACAGTCACGCGTTTCGCTGAACCGGCCGGCGTGGCCGAAACGAAAACGCGGTCGCCCCAAATGACCGGCGACGAATGCCCCGAGCCCGGCAGCTCCACCTTCCAGTTAAAATCCGCCTCCGAAAACTGCGCGGGAAACTTCGGCGCAACGGCCATTCCCGACCCATTCGGCCCGCGAAAACGCGTCCACTCCTGCGCGCGGGCACCCGTCGAGGTGAGGAAAAAAACAAGCGCGGCAGCGAGAAGCGGGAAGCGGTTCATGGATGAAAGGGTTCCGCGCGATTAGCCAGCGAACCGCGACGCGTGTCAAGGAAGCTGGCCGCTCTGTCGCGCTGCATGCAAAAGCGGACAGTTGCTTGCGGGCAAAAGCGGACAGGGGAACAGGAAGCTGGGAGGTGAAAGAGGAGAGCGGGCATGGTGCCGTGCTTTGGGTGAGAGCGGAGGATGGAGATGTCGGAGCTTGGATGGAGGCAGTGGACGAGGCGGGTTCCCGGCGGGGCG
>JANLQB010000613.1:0-4839 GCA_031367565.1 Verrucomicrobiota bacterium | reverse complement strand
TGAAGCCGAGTTGGCCGAGCCTTGAAAACATCTTGCCCGGATTGAAAACCGTTTTGCCCAACGCCGACTTCGTCATCGAAGGCTACGTTGATCCGCGCGAGCTGCTCCGCGACGAAGGCCCGTTCGGCGACCACACCGGCTATTACACTTTGCCCGAGCCGTATCCCGTCTTCCACGTCACCGCCATCTGGGTGGCACACGCGACCCGCGTGTCCGTTTCGGTGACTCGCCGAAACTTCTGCCGTTCTTCCAAAATGTATTTGGCGAGTCGCCAAACTCCGCAGGCGAGTCGCCCGCGCTACCCTCTCCATCGGCGGCGCGGCCCTCACCCGGCCTGCCGGCCACCCTCTCCCATCCGATGGGAGAGGGGCTGGGGGTGAGGGTTGAACTTCCCCGGAAGAGATAAAGGGACAGGTCTGGGGGAAAGGGGCCGGAGCGCGGCAGGGTAGCTGGGCGCGGCCAAACCAGCTTTGCTGGCCTCCGCTCGCGCCGCTCCCGCGCACCGCGGACTCAGGGTTTCGAGACCGCGCGGTAGAAGCGGCGCGGGTCGGTGGTGGGATGAACCAAGGTCGCGCTGCCGTCGGCGATATTTGCGGTGACGATGCTCACGTCCGTCCACTCGGTGAGATCCAGCGAGGTCTCATTCTTCGATATATGACCTGCCCCTTAGTTTTGTTCGCCACGAGCATCAGCGCAAACAAAGTAGTCCGCGACTTTAGTCGGCAATGAGCACCCAACCAACAGGGCGGCTTTTTGAAAATGACCACGCCCTGCGAGGCGGTTGCGCATTGCCGACTAAAGTCAGTAACTACCCTTTGTCGCCGCATCGCCTGTATCGCCGTCGCGCGAGCCTCTGTTCGCTTGAAGAATCATGGTTTGGAAATTTTGAGATGGACGAACCGCGCAGCCGTGCCCGCCGCCACGCTGGCGCGCACCGTCTGCACGGTGCCGTTGTCGGTGAGGATTTGCTCAGTCACGCCGACGCTGCTCCACGAACCAGCGGCGAGTGTGTCGCTCCACTCGACGGTGAAGGTCGCGTCGGTGGCGTTCTTCGCGCGGGTGTAGGTGAATTCCAAATTGGCTCCCACTTTCGCCACGCTCGCGGGCAGCGTGCCGGGCTGTGTTGCGGAGAGGTTCAGCGCCCATTCGACAAGGTTTTGCAGGCCGTCGCGGTCGGGGTCGGCGAGGGGGCCGATGATATTTGTGTCGCTCACGCCGGGCCATGTGAGGCTTTGCCAGTCGGCGAAGATGCTGGGGTTCGCGGCGACGTTCACCGTAATTTCCGTGAAGTCTTGCGCGGCGGAATTGGTCGCGGTATGGCGCAGGACGTAGGTGCCGGGTTGGTTGAAAGTGACCGTCGTCGCGGGGCTCGCGGCGTTTCCGAAGGTCGCGGTGCCGGGGCCGCTGATCTTGCTCCACGCGGTCGTGAGCGTGCCGGTGATGTCGTTGCTCGCGCTGCCGGCGAGGTTCGCAGCGACGCCGTTTGTCGCGCTCGGGGCGGTGCCGCACGACACGGTGGGCGCGAAATTTCCAGCGGCAACCATCGTGACTTCACTGGCTGGGAGAGCGCGGCGGTAGAGGCGCACGTCGTCCACGAGGCCGTCGAGGAAGGTCGTCGCGCCCGTGTTGATGAGGCCGACTTTGAGCGGCGAGTTGTAGTTTGGGACGGTCGCGCTGGTTTCGTTTGCGGTGATGTCGAGCACGCCGTTCACGTAGAGTTTCGCGCGCGATGCGGCGGCGAGGGTGCCGTCGAAAACCACGGCGACATGATACCAGATGCCGGTGGAAAACGCGGTGTTGCTCGCGAAGCGGTCGTTGTTCGTATCAAGGTCCACATTCAGCCGCGCGTCCGTTTGCAGGAAGGTGGTGAAGGCGTTGTTGTCCGTGAAACTGTTCCGCTTCGAGACGAGGCCCGCGCCGTTGATCGTGTTCACCTTGAACCAATAGGTGAGCGTGAACGCGCTGGTGACATCAAGCGAAGCGGAGTCGAGCACGTTCACGTAGCTCGTCGCGCCGTCGAAGTCCGCCGCGCCGCGCAATTGCCCGCCGCTCGGCTGCCACGCGAGCGCACCCGTGGCGGTGCCGTTGTTTCCGCTGCCCGAGCTGTCCGCCGCGACGGTGCCGCTGCTCTCGTCGAGCTTCAGCCACAGCACACGATTCGCGTCGGGCGAAGTGACGACGTTCACGGTGAGCTGCGATGCGCCCGTGCCCGCAGTCGTCGTCGCCGCGCATTGCAAAACATAGACGCCCGTGGCGGAAAATCCCGCCGTGCTGTCCGCGAGCGCGGCGTTTGCAAACGTCACCGTTCCCGGCCCGCTCACCTTTGTCCACGCGACGACCGGCGTGCCCTGCGTGCCAATGTCCGTGAGCGTCGCGGAGACGCGCAGCTTCGTCCCGATGCCCGGCAGCGTGACGCCATCGGCGGGCGTGGTGATGGCGACATCGGGCGGCGGAAGCTGGACGGTCACGTTGTCGAACACCGCCTCCGCGAGCAGCGTGTCATCGTGCGAACACACCGCGAGGCCGAGGAGAGACGCGCTCGTCATCGCGATGGTCACAGGCGAGCCGACGCGCGTCCACGCCACGCCGTCGTCCGAAAAATATGCAGTGAAAACATGGCCGCGCCGCGCGAGCCGCACCCACGGCGGCGTATCAATTCCCCCGGTCACATCCGCCACACTCGACCCGCTGACCGCCGCGCGGCGGATGAACTCCACCGCCTTCCCCGGCGTCCAATTCACCGTCGCGCTCCGCACGCCGCTGCTCGCGCTTTCCCGAATCATCACGCCTGCTTTCGCCGCCGCGTGCGTGGCATCCAGCCCGAGCACCCGCGCCGTGATTTGCGTATCTCCGGTCACGGCGCGATTCACGAAATGGAATTTATCCGACGTGCCCCAGATGTCCGCGCCCGCGGCTTGCACGACGAATTTTCCCCCCGCAGTCCCCGCCACGCCGCCGAGCGGAATCGCCGTCACATCCTGCGCCGCCCACGGCGCGACGAGCGGCTCATACAGGAAAAACGCATCCGCATAACTCGTCGCCGTGCTGCTCCCGCGATACGCAAAAACCGTCGCCGTCGTATTGCTCGCGCCGGTGGTGAAACTCACCGTCCCGCGCGTCCACGAGCCCGCCAGGACGTTCGCGAGCACCTGTGCGCCGCCGTGATTTTTCACGCCAAACGAGAGCCCCTGACTCCCGTTCGTCGTCCAGCCCGTGAAGCGATACGCCGTATTCGGAGTGAGCCCCACAATCTCCTGCTCCGCGCCCGCAGCCGAGCCGCTGCTCGGAAATTTCAGCGCATAATCACCGCCGAAATTCGTCCCGTCGCCCGACACCGCCGCACCGCCGTAGAGCGAAGTCCACGCGCCCCCCGCGCCGCTTTCGAGCTGCGCGTTATTCACCGCCGCGCCGCGCCGCAGGAAAAAATCATCCACATATCCCGTCGAGCCCACGCTCGTGGATGAGCCGAAAATGGACGCCGAGCGATTCGTCGCGCCCGTGGTGAAAGGCACCGTCGCCTTCGCATATCCGTTGGTCGTCAGAGTCTGCGCCACCTGCGTGCCGCCGTGATTTTTCACCCCCACGAGCAACGACGGCGAAACCGTCCCCGCATTTCCCCACGCCGTCAGCACGTAGTCCGTCGAAGGCAAAAGCCCGCGTGCCGTCGCCGTGAGGGACGCGCCCGCCGCCGCAGTGGGCGCGATTTTCCCCGCGCCCGCGCCCGCATTTCCACCCGTCGCGGACCAATAAGCCTGCGCGCTCGCCGACGACGAAAACGGGTCGAGCCGCCCCTCCAAATCCCCATTCACGATCGTCTCCGCGTGTTTGTAAAACCGCACGTAATCAATCTGCATCTTCGTCGTCGTCGTCAGCAGCGAGCCGTAGCCCGCCGCCGGAATCGTCCCCGCCCAAGTCGTGCTCGTGTCGTCCACCTCGCTGCTCAAAATCAGGAACTCCGACCGCTGCGACACCGGCGAATTGCTCGCATCGTTCACCGTCCAGCGCAGCACGCCATCGATGTAGAACTTCTGCTGCGTCGGCGTCCACTCCAGCCCATAGACGTGATACGCCCCGCCCAGCCCGAGGCCCGGCGACGTGTAGCCGACGCTTTTGTGCGACGCGCCGTAGCCGTCCCAATGAATGTTCCCGACAATCTTCCCATCAATATTCGTCCCCGAGCCATCCACGAATCGGTGCTCGCAAATATCAATCTCCGTCCCCGCCGTCTGCGGGTCGCCGATGGGATTGCCCATCGTCGGCGACTGCATCCAAAACGCCGACCACATCCCCGGCGAATCGTTGTATTTAATCCGCGCCTCGATGTAGCCGTAAGCCGTCGTCAGCTTCGTATCCGTGGAAATCATCCCCGTGTAATGCGTGCCGCCGCTCGTGTAGGTCGAAATCGTCGCCACCCCGCCGCCCACGCTCACCGCCGTCGGCGTATTTACCGCATCGCGCCGCGCCCCCGTGAGCCAGTAAACCCACTTCGACGTATCGAGCGTCGTCCCGTCGAACTCATCATTCCAAAGCAGCGTCCAGCCATAAGCCGGAGGCACCACCGCCCGCGCGTCGCACCCGAGCGCGAGCAGGCAAAAAATGAGTGTGAAAAAGCGCATGGCCAAAGAGTTCACACGTCTCTGTCCCGTTGCCACTGATTTACCACATTCATCGGAGTGCGAAGCGCCGTGGACTGCGGCAGCCTGCCGCAGTCCATGGAGCCTTCGGCTCTACTCACGGCTTGGAAACTTTGAGAGGGAGAAACCGTGCGCCTGCGCCCGCGGCGACGCTGGCCTTCACACTTTGCACGATGCCGTTGTCGCCGAGGATTTGCTCGGTCAC
>JANLQB010000597.1:0-4842 GCA_031367565.1 Verrucomicrobiota bacterium | reverse complement strand
GAGAAATCCGGGGCCCCAGAAATTGCCCGCCGACTGCGGCGCACCGCGCGGATCGGGGATGGCGACGTACGCGGGCAGCGTGTCGTTCTCAGTGCCGAGCGCGTAGGTCGTCCACGCACCCGCGCTGGGGAATCCATCGAGCGTGAATCCGGTCGCCATGAAGTTTTCGCCGGGCCCGTGCGTGTTCGTTTTTCCCGTGAGCGAGTGGATGAAACACATCTCATCCGCGAGCGCGCCGAGGTGCGGGACGAGATCGGAGACCATCTTGCCGGTCTGCCCATACGGACGGAATTCCCACGGGCTCTTGTTCAAGTTTCCCTGCTCGCCCTGAAACGTGACGAGCCCCTCCGCGCCGGGCATCGCCATGCCGTGGCGTTTGATTAGCTCGGGCTTGTAATCAAACGTGTCCACCTGACTGACCGCGCCGGAGCAAAAGATCATGAGCACGCGCTTTGCCTTCGGATTGAAATGTGGCAGGCGCGGCGCGTTCGGGTTCGCGGGATTGATGACCGGGCGAATCGGCGCGCCGAGTGCGCGATCCTTTCCCAGCAAGTGCGCGAGCGCGATGCCACCGAGCCCGGTGGCGGTGTGGGAGAGAAAATTGCGGCGGCTGAGGAGCGGGTGCATGGCTTTTAGAAAACGAAGAGAAACTCGCTCGTGTTGTAGAGCGCTCGGGTGAAGGACGGGAGACCGTGGGCGCGGATCATCGCGACGGATTTGCTCTGCTCGGTGGCGTCCGGTGGGCGTCCGTAGAAGAGGCGGAAGGAGCGTTCCACTTGCGCCTCGGGGGTGTCTCCGACTTCGTTGCGAATCCGCTGCGAGAGCAAGTCCGCCTGCTGAAGGACGAACGTGCTGTTGAAAAGATTCAGCGCCTGGAGCGGCGTGTTCGACCGGCTGCGTTTGGCCATGGCCTGGCCGCCGTCGGGGCAATCGAACGAGCCGAAGACGCTGTCGGTCGTCTGGCGGATGCGCGTTTGGTAAACCATGCGTCGAAATTCGGCGGGCCCGAATTCCTCCTTCGGAAAATAGTGATCCACGTTTTCCGGCACGAGATTCATCAGCATGAAACCGGGGCCACCCATTCTCAGATCGAGCGCGCCGGAGACGGCCAGCATGCTGTCGCGGATCGCTTCCGCCTCCAGGCGGCGCGGCGGATAGCGCCAGAGATAGCGGCCATCGGCGTCCACTTTGAGCGCGTCGGCATTCGGGGCGGAGGCTTGTTGAAATGCTGCGGACAGCAGGATGAGCCGCTGCATGTGTTTGATGGACCAGCCGCCCGTCACGAATTCATCCGCGAGCCAGTCGAGCAATTCCGGGTGCGACGGGAGGCCCCCATTTTTCCCAAAATCGCTCGGCGTATCGACGATGCCCTGGCCGAAAACATAGTGCCAGAGCCGGTTCACCATCACCCGCGCGGTGAGCGGATGCTGCGGACTCGCGATCCAGTTTGCGAGTTTCACGCGCCGCTGTTGCTCGGGTTCATCGACGGCCATCTGCGACGTGCCGAGCACCGTGAGGATGTCTGGCGCGACGACTTCGCGCTGCTGCATCGGCTCGCCGCGGTAGAGACGATGCGTTCTCCCCGGCTGGCTGAAGGTGCCGACCCATCCTTTCTCCGAGTCAGTGATGCGCGCGATGCGGCTGCGGTCGTCGGCGAGTTCCGCCTGGATTTTGCGCGCGGCGTCGGCGTCGGCCGCCGGGAGTTGCGTTAGGAAAGCGTTCGGATCTTCTTTGCCGGCGTACGGTTCGCGGTCATCCGACGTAGCCACCGTTACCCATTTTTCCGGCTCCGTGGCTGCTTCGATTTTATATTTCGTGGCGACACGATCCTGGAAAGTCCCGTTGCGATCGCGTCCCCACACGATGCGCTGGATGTGCGCCTTCGCCGGCAAGTCGATCTGCACCCAGCCCGTTCCGGCGGTGCTGGAAATCCAACTGTGCTCATTCCCAGCGAGGCCGTCGTTCAGATGCTCCAGCTTGTGAATCGCATAGCCGGGCAGCGTGCCGGACGCGCTGGGCTTTGCGCCTTTCGCCGCGAGGGCCACATTCCGACCGGCCTCGTCGTAGATCTCCAGCTCATCGATGCACGGCTCGGAGCTGGAGCAGGCAGCGATGGTGAACCGCACCGCGACGGCTTCGACCGGCGCGAATGCCTCCTCATTGAGCCGCGCATTCACGGCCGGGTGCAGCGTTTTCACGGCGGCAGTCGCCGATACCGCAGCCGCCTTTTTCTTAAAATCGTCGAGCGCACTTTGCTTCGTCGTTTCGTCTGTCTTGAGCTTCGCGAGTTCCTGCGCCGTGGATTCGACCAGCTTCCGCCGGATCGTTCGTTCGCCGTGATTCACTCCAGCAAAGACCGCCTGCATCGAATAGAAATCCTTCTGCAGAATCGGATCGAACTTGTGATTGTGGCAGCGCGCGCAACCCATCGTCAGACCCATGAACGCCGTGCCCGTCGTGTTCACCATGTCCGCGAGTTCGTCCTGACGCTGCATGGCGTTCAGCATCGGATCGCCCTTCACAATGTCGTAGGCGCCCGCAACCAGAAATCCCGTCGCCGCATCCGCGCCCGTCGCATCGCCGGCGATCTGCTCGCGGATGAATTGATCGTAAGGTTTGTCCGCGTTGAAAGCCTCCACGACGTAGTCGCGATATGGCCACGCGTTGGGCCGCGCATGATTCGTCTCGAACCCATTCGACTCCGCATAGCGCACGACATCCAGCCAGTGACGCGCCCATCTTTCGCCATAGCGCGGCGATGCCAGCACGCGATCCACGAGCCGCACATAGGCATCGGGCCGCGGGTCGTTTTGAAAATCCGCGACTTCCTGCGGCGTCGGCGGCATCCCGTGCATCACGAGATAGAGCCGGCGAATCAGCGTTCCCTTTTCCGCCGGAGGCGAAAGCGACATTTTGTTTTCGCGAAGTTTCGCCACGACGAAATCATCGATCCCCGCGCCTGCCGGACGCTTCACCGGTTGGAACGACCAGTGATCGGTTTTCAATTTCAGCGAAGCCAGCGCCTCCTCCGTGCCCGGCATCTTTCCACCTTCATCGATCCAACGCCGCAACGTCGCAATCTGCTCCGTCGTGAGCCGTTCTCCTTTTGGCGGCATGAATTCCTTCGCATTCTCCGAAGTCACCTTTTTGAAGAGATAACTCTCCGCGCTTTTCCCGCTTACCAATAGCGGTTCGCCCGATTCTCCACCGCGCAAAATGCCGACTGTGGAATCCAGCCGCAGTTTGCTCTTCTGCTTGTCCTCGCCGTGGCAGTCGAAGCAACGATCCTCCAAAATCGGACGGACCTGCTTTTCAAAATCGAGCGGGGCTGGTGCCGCCCCGGATGCGTGCGCGCCCGGCGACAAGACAGACGCCACGGCGGCGAGGAGGAGCGACAAGCGATGAAATGGAGCGGACATGAAGAACTTGAATTTGCAGCCATCAGGGCGGAATCGCCATTCCCCAAACGGGGGAGGAACCAGCGCACTCCGCAAGCCGACATCGCTACTTCCGAAACTTCATCGCCGCCTCCGTGCGCGTGCGGACGTGGAGTTTGGCGTAGCAGTTTTTCAGATGCTGGCGCACCGTTTCGACGCCGATGCCGAGTTCGTCCGCGATTTCCTTGTTGATGAATCCTTGCGAGACGAGGCCGAGGACTTCCTCTTCGCGCGGGGTGAGGTTTTCGGTTTGGTGCGGCGATGGGCCGCGGCGGTGGAAGGATTGCACGACGAGGCGGGCGATGTGGCTGTTCATGGGTGCGCCACCGTTTTGCACGTCGGCGATGGAGCGCAGCAGTTCGTCGGGTGGCGTGCGTTTTAGCAGGTAGCCGGTGGCCCCGTTTTCGAGTGCGCGGAAGATGTGGTCGCTGTCGTCGTAGGCCGTGAGCATCACGATTTTGAGGTCGGGCAGTTCGGTCTTGAGCCGAGCGACGCAATCGACGCCCGACATTTTCGGAAGCTGGATATCCATGAGCACCACATCGGGCGCGAGGGCGGGCAGGCCGGCGAGGGCGCTTTCGGCATCGGGAAATGCGCCCGCGCCGATAAAGCCGGGCGCGCTGCCGATGAAGGCTGCGAGCTGGTTGCGGAGTTTCGTGTTGTCTTCGACGAGGGCGACGCGAATGGGTTTGCTCATGAGGAAAGTGCCAGCGGGATTTTGAAAGAGACGCTGGTGCCCCGTCCGGCTGCGCTGGAGATTTCGCACGAGCCGCCGCACTCGGCGAGACGGCGGCGCATGTTGTCGAGGCCGTCGCCGTCGCCGTTCGGGACGGGCGTGAAGCCGCGTCCGTCGTCCTCGATGCGGAGCGTGAAGTGATCCGGCTGCGCGGCGATGCGGATGCGGACTTCGGTGGCGCCGGCGTGTTTCAGCGCGTTGTTCAATGCCTCCTTGGCGGCGAGGAAAACGTTGTGGCGCAACTCGGAGCTGAGCGTGGCGTCGGGGAGTTGCGGCGGGATGTCGAGCCGCAGGCGGACAGGGGAATGCTCGCAGAAATCGCCGGCGAATCGCGTGATGTAGCGGGCGAGACTTTCGAGCGTGTCGTGGCGGGGATTCACCGCCCACACGATGGCGTCGAGCGATTGCACGAGTTCCCATGTCGTGTTGGCGATGGCGTCGAAATGCTCTCCGACGATCTGCGGCTGATCGCGCTTTTCCCGCCCCGTCGCGCTGAGCATGCCGATCTGTGTGAGGTTCGCGCCGAGATCATCGTGGATGTCGCGGGCGATGCGCGTGCGCTCGCGCTCCAGCGCGAATTGCTGTTCCAGCGCGCGGACCCGGCGCTGCAATCGACGGCGGGCAAAAAAGCGCACGAGGCCGGCGACACTTCCGAGCGCGGCGGCGGCT
>JANLQB010000533.1:0-1951 GCA_031367565.1 Verrucomicrobiota bacterium | reverse complement strand
CGCCGGGCGGTCACGACATTTCCGATGCTCCAGTAGTGCGCGAAGGCGGCGTTCGGTTTTTCGGGGGCGATGGCTGGAGCGTCGCGGGTGCCGGCACCGGGCTCGGGCAGATCGAGTTTGAAGCCAAACTCATGGGCGGCGGTCTGGACGGCTTCCGAAAAATTCCCCGCATCGGCGAGACGGCGGAGCGTGATGGGGCGCGCGACTTTCCGCCAGTCGGGCTGGGTCGCGAGCCACGTGGAAAGCTGCTCGCGATCTCCCCGGCGATACCATGCTTTGAGAAAGCGTTCGCGTTCGCCGTCCGCCAAGGCCTTGGTGAAAGCGGCGTCGGCTCCGAGCTTGGGGAATTCGGCGGCGACGAGTGATGGCGCGGCTTGATCGAGCCATGCGAGGGTAAATTCCGGGCTGATTTGCGCGGCGTCGCGCAGGCGTGTTTGAAGGGCGGGATTGTCGGCGGAATCAGCCAGCATTTTTTGAAAAAGACCGAGCGATCCGTGGAGTTTCCCGGACTCGCTTCGGTCGATTCGCGCGCGGCGCTGGAGCGCGTCGATCCACAATGCGCCGGTGCGTTCAGGATCGCTTTTCAGCCACAGATTTCCCTGGTCCACGGCAAGGTTGGTCGAGATCGGGTCGATCAGGCGTTGCTCGCGAAAGGCGTCATCGGCTTCTTCGTCGCGACCGAGCCGCAGCAGCGTGAGGCCGCGCTGGAAATAAAGAAAATCCGCGAGAGGAAATTTGGAAATCGCGGCGCGCGCGGCGTCGAGCGCTTCCTCTTTTTTCCCGTCGTAACGCAGACCGATGATTTCCACCTGCGCTTCGGATGCCGCCAGAGGAGGTGCTACCGGACCGCCGAACCATTGCGCGCGAAAAAGGAAAACGCTGAGCGCGATGGCGGAGAGGCCAGCGAGGATGAATGCGGCATGCTGAATGCGCGAAGGTGGCCGGGATTCGCGCGGGCCGGCTTGAAAGCCAAGGCCGGCGAGCACCAGCAGCCACCAGCCGAGCGGGATGCGGTGTGCGGGCACATCGACCAATCCGTGCAGCCCCGCCGAAAAAACTGCGCACAAGATCGCCCACCGCAGCGGCCAGTAGGGATGACTCCGAAGCGGCCACACTTGGCGAAGCAGCAGCCCGATTCCGGTGAGGGTCGCGATCACCGCTGGAATGCCCGCTTCCGCCGCCAGCATCAGCCAGTCGCTTTCCGGATGGCGGACGGGAGCCTCCCACGCGGAGTGGGCGCGATACATCGGGAAGACGTAGCGAAAATTTCCGAGCCCGATGCCGGTGAACGGGTAGTCGCGGAGAAGCCGGAGGGTGTCCTGAAAAATGGGAACACGCCCGTCCAATGGCGCGGTCGTGGCGCTCGCGGTTTCCGAAGTCGGGGAAACGATGCGCTCTTTCACCGAGCCGGAGAGTTTGATGAGTCGATTGCTCACGACGCCCGACGACGAAAGCAGCAGAAGGATTCCCCCTAGAAATATCGCGGCGAACGAGATGAGGAGTGGTTTTGCACGATGGGCCGCGCCGAGGCCGATGAACCACAGGACTGTTCCGCCGAGCAGCGAGACGATGCCGCCGCGGGAGTTGGTGAAAAAGATGAGGCTCACGACGTAGAGCGTGAGGCAGGCGGCGGCCACGGAGCCCGCGACCCAGTGCCGGTTGCGGAAAGCGACGCCGAGGATTCCCAAGGCGATGACGCTGCCCGTGACGAGAAATGTCGAAGTGTGATTTCGGTTGCGGAAGAAGCCGAATTCGTTCGGGTCAGGCGCGAACGCGAATTCCGCGCCGGCTTTTCGCGCATAGATGGCGAGGCCCGCGTAGAGCGCGCAGACGAGGACTACGATGAGGGAAAGCGCGAGCTGGGTGCGCGAGCGCAAGGGGTGCGCGAGCGCGAACAAAATCGTGCCCAGCGCGAGCGCGAGGATCGCGAGCCAGAAGAGGGTCTCGCGTG
>JANLQB010000526.1:0-9868 GCA_031367565.1 Verrucomicrobiota bacterium | reverse complement strand
TATATCCCGCACCGTAAGGTCGCCAGTGGAAGACCTGTCCACACTCCAAAGTAGGTCGTAGGTCGAAGGCCGAGGGTCGAAGGTGGATGATGCCTTTTTCCTTTGACTCTCGACCTTCGACCTCGATTCCGTTCACTGGATGAAATAGCTCAAGTTTTCCAG
The DNA here is from genome assembly GCA_031367565.1 of Verrucomicrobiota bacterium. GTDB lineage: Bacteria > Verrucomicrobiota > Verrucomicrobiia > Chthoniobacterales > Chthoniobacteraceae > JANLQB01. The sequence continues at coordinate 9,706 of JANLQB010000526.1, read as the reverse complement.
CTCAATGGCCAGATCCACGTTGTTCACGACGACGGTCTCGGGGACTTGGAGAATGATCGGGGCGAAGTTGAGAATCGCGAGGACGCCGGCGGCGACGAGCGTGTTCGCGACTTCCTGCGCGACGATGCCCGGGACGGTAAGGATGGCCATTTTGATGCGCTTCTCCGCGATGAATTCCGCGAGGTTTTCCATCGGGTAAATGGGGATGCGCAGCTCGCGCTTGTGCTTGCGCGACAGGTCCACGTCGAAGGCAGCGATGACTTCAAAACCCTCTTTCGCGAAGCCGTGGTAGCGCAGTAGCGCAAGGCCGAGGTGGCCCGCGCCGACGAGGATGACGGGCTGAAGTGTCGTCGTCCCAAGCACGTCGGTGAGCTTCGCGCTGAGCGCCTTCACATCGTAGCCGAGTCCGCGCGTACCGAGATGGCCAAAGTAGGTGAGATCCTTGCGGAGCTGGGTGGGTTTTACTCCGGATGCTTTCGCGAGCGCGGCGGAGGAGACGGTGGCGACGTCATTTGCCTGGAGCCGCTGGAGAGAGCGGTAGTAGAGGGAAAGGCGATAGACCGTTTTCCGGGGGATCACTTGCTTCGTCATGAATAAAAAAAGGCGGATAAATAAGCGAACGGGGGCGGGAAGCAAAAGGAGAGTTTGCGTCAGCGCGGACATGTACGTGCGGTTGACTCTTGCGCCTTTTCCAAAAACCCGCGCAGTGTGGGGAAATGCGCCTCAATCGTTTCCTAGCCTCCGCCGGTCTCGGCTCACGCCGCGGCGTGGAAGAAATCATCCGCACCGGACGGGTGAAAGTGAACGGGCGCGTGGTGACGGATCTCTCGACGGTGGTAGGGCCGGAGGATTCCGTGAAAGTGGGGAGTAAAGTCGTGAAGACCGAAGAGGCGCTGACGGCGGTGCTCTTCAAGCCGCGCGGATTCGTGTGCTCGGCGAGCGACGAGATGGACCGTCGCACGATCTTCGAGTTGCTGCCCGCAAACTGGCCGCGCATTTATCACGTAGGCCGGCTCGATATGGAAAGCGAAGGGCTGCTGCTCGTGACGAACGACGGCGCGCTGTCGCTGTCGCTGACTCACCCGCGTTTCAAAATCGAAAAGGAATACGAGGTCCGAATCGACAAGCCTTTTACCCCGGAGCATCGGGAGAAATTACTGCGCGGCTTTCACATCATCGGCGGAAGGGCGAAGGCGGAGTCGGTGACGGTCGTCGGCCCGCAGCTCCTGAAGATCGTGCTTCTGCAAGGCATCAAACGCCAAATCCGCCTCATGCTCTACGAACTCGGCTACGAAGTCGTGCAGCTCTGCCGCATCCGCATCGGCCCGCTGAAGGCGGGAAAACTCCGCCCCGGCGAGTGGCGTCTCATCACGCCGAAAGAGCTTGCCGCGCTCAAAGGCGGGAAGGAGTAGGCCCTGATATTCAGTGGCGAGCTGTCACCCGCTCTGGCTCTCTGCTTCCTACGAAAGGGGTGGAGGTGTCGCGGTTAGGAATGCACTTGCCAGAAGGTTAGCCGGATTTGCAGAGTCTTCCGGTATGAATGCGATGATGTTTCTCTCGACAAATACGGCGGCTTTTTTGGTTTTTGCTGGTTTCGCAGTCGCAGCTTTTAGCGGACTCTGGTCGCTCGTCGTGGCAGCTCAGCGCAGCATTTTGTGGCTGCTCGCGGTGATTTTCATCCCATTTGCCAGCATCATTATTCTTTTTGTTGAGCCGCGTTCGCGAAAGCCTTTCTTCATCGGTCTGTGCGCTACAATCGCAGTCATCGTGGGCGGCATTCGGATTGATCAGGCTTCGGGTGAATCCGATTCAAAGCCCGTCCAAGTTATCGAAGAAGTGATCCGCAAAGCGAAGGGACAGCAATTGGAGGCAGCACAAAGTGAGGAGCTTTCCCTTGAGGAGCGCAAACGACGCATTGGGAGCTGGCAAAAGGAGATCGCGGTGAAAAAAACCGCGCTCAAGCCGAACGATGCCGCTGCTCGTGCGGCGTTTGATGAGGAGTTCAAAAGATACATGACGGCTCTTGAGAAGGTGAAAGCGGACATGGCCAACCAGCCGAAATAGTAATGATACGGTGGGTCGCGAGGATCTGGAATTCACCACCGCTTCACCTCAATCCAGGTCGTGACCTCGCGCCCGGTCGCCGTCTCGCGGGCGAGAATCGTGTGGCGCCCTTCCTGAATCTGCGCGCGCTGGCTGGAGCCAGTGATTTTGAGCGGGAGCGAAGCACTCGACCACTCGATACTCCCTCGAGATTCCGCGCGCAGCGGGATGCACTGGCTGTCGGCGGCGAGGTCGCCATCCAGGTAGTAAATGCTGCCCGGCGCGGGTTGCAGGATGCGCATTTCTGTGGAGGAATTCGCACACGCGACGAGATCATCCAAGCTATTCTGCGGACTCGCGAGCCATTCGGCGTAAACGGCGGGCAGGCGCACGCGACCGGCGTCGTCGTAGTCATCAGCCCGCGCCGACTCGGGAGCGTGCAGGCATTTTTCTAAAACGCCGCCGCGTGTCGCGAGGCGTCCGGTGAGCGGATCGATCTCGTGCGTCGTGATCTGCGCGGGCGGCTCGAACCACGTCGTGCCGAAGCGCGCATGCAGATGCTCGAAAATTTCGTGCATCACCGGAGCCGCGCCGGTCACGCCGGTGATCCCTTGCATCGGCGTATGGTCAGGATTGCCGACCCACACGGCGACGGTGAATTCCGGTGTGTAGGCGACAGTCCAGTTGTCGCGGTAGTCGGAGCTGGTGCCGGTCTTGCACGCGACGGGAAAATCGAATGCGAGATAGGAAGTGAGCCCGAAGGAAGCGGCGCGGGCGGCATTATCCGAAAGCATGTCCGCAACGAGATAACTCGCGCTCGCATCAAAAACGCGGCGTGCTGGAACCGCCTCGCCGGATTCGCGGAGCAGCCGATACGGGCGATACACGCCAAGGCGTCCGAGCGTCGCGAAAGCGTTCGCGAGTTCGAGCAGGCGCACCTCGCCATTCCCGAGCGTGAGGCCGAGGCCGTAGTAATCGGCGGGATGATCGAGCGTCGTGACGCCGACATTCCGCATCGCGCGCTGGAGCGCCTCCGGCCCGCCCGCGAGTTCGAGTGTACGGATCGCGGCGACGTTCAGCGAATTCCCGAGCGCGAAGCGAAGACTCACCGGGCCGTAGAAGCGGTGGTTGTAATTGTTGGGCCGGTAGATCCCGTCTGGCGTCGCAAAATCCGTGGGCACATCGGGCACGGTCGTGCAGGGATTCGCGCCGGTCTCGATCGCGAGCAGATAGGTGAAAGGTTTCATCGCCGAGCCTGGCGAGCGCACCATCCACGCGCCGTTCACCTGTCCCGCGCCCGCCTCGAAATAATCGCCCGCACCGGCGAGCGCGAGCACGTCTCCTGTCGCGTTGTCGATCACCACGGCCGCGCCGCCGGTCACGTGTTTGTCGGCGATGTGGCGGATGTTTTCCGTGAGTGCGCGCTCGGCAAAACGATTCAGATCGAGATCGAGCGTGGTGCGGATTTCGCCGCCACTCGACGATACGAGTCCGCGGCGCATCAGCAGCAGATCGACAAAGTGCGGAGCCTCAAATTCGCGCTCGCGCGAACGCAGCCGAATGGGCTCGTCGAGCGCCCGGATCATGGCAGCGCCGTCCAGGCGCGCATCCGCATTCATCCGATGAAGAATCCACCGCTGCCGATCCTGCGCTCCCGCGAAATTGGCGTGCGGATTCAGTCGGGTCGGCGCTTTCGGAAGCGCGGCGAGAAACGCGGCCTCGGCGGCGCTTAGGTCCGATGGCGGTTTGTCAAAATAGTAACGGCTCGCCGAAGCGATCCCGGTCTGAAGATTCCCGTAGTCCAGCCGGTTCAAATACTCCGTCAGGATGCGATCCTTGTTCCAGCTCCGCTCCACGCGCAGCGCTAGCCACATCTCTCCCAGCTTTCGTGAAAGCGTGCGCGGGCTAGGCTGCGCGAGTTTCACGACTTGCTGCGTGATCGTGGACGCGCCCGACTTTCCACCGCTCCGCACCGCGCGCGCCGTCGCGAAAAAATCCACGCCGTGGTGCGAACGAAACCGCCCATCTTCCGCGCTCAAAGTGGCCGCGATGAGATTCGGCGAAATCTCCGCGAGCGAACACCGCCGAGAGAAACGCCGCTCCTCCGCAAGCAAGGTCCGAAGCGGCTTCCTGCTCCGATCGAGGAATTCCGTGCTCATCGGCGGTTCCTTTTCCAGAGCGCTCGGAAATGGGGTGAAGCGTAGGACGATTTCACACGATGCAGTCAGCAGCACGCACGCAATCGTGGCGCGCAGTGCAAGTTTGCGGAGGCGCGTTTTCACTTCTCCGATGCGCGGCTGACGAGCTGGGCCGTCGCGCTGAGGCCGAAGCGTTCGGGGCGGTACATTTCTTCCACTTTGGTCGAAGGCGCAGTCACGCTTCCGGCGGTGCGGACTCGGGCGAGATAGTGGAAAGTGAACGTGCCGGCGGGCAGGTGATCGCAGAAATACCGCACGCGGTCCGCGCGGATTTCGCGGTAGTCGGCCCGACTGAATTCTTCGCCGCCTTGCGCGCGGAACTCGGGATTGATCGCTTCGAGGATCGCCGGCAGGGGATCGTCGATGGCGACGAAGTGGCCGGGCTGCGGTGTCTCCACTCGCAGCGTCACGAGCACGCGGTCGCCGACTTGCAAATCCGTCGCGGGTGCAAGCGCGCCGTCGCCCGCGATTTTCTGGTAGCTGCGCGAAACGGCGTATCCCCGATCCTGCCGCGGCTGCGCGGCGACGGGCGGGCGCACGACGAAATTCGCTTCGCCGAAGAGCGCGCCTTTTTGCGGATTCGCGACGGCGAGCGTGCCGAGCGGGCGCGCAGGGTCGAAGGCGAATTTCACCGTCTTCGTGAGATCCTTTTTCGTGAGCGCGAATGGCGCTTCGATGCCCGCCTTCACCAGCGACCCATCGACGGGTTTCACCTCGCGTTCGACGGCAGTGAAGTAACGCGACAGCGCGAGCGTCGCCCACGCGTTTTCCTGCGTCGTGCGCCATGTGCCGTTCACGCGCGCGGCGAGCAATTCCTTCACGAGTCGCGCGACTTCTTTGTCGCCGGGTTTGAAGCGCATCCACGCCAGCAGCCTCGTCGAGCGCTCGCGATTCGCGCCGCCGAACCATGAGAAATTCTCCGGTGCCGCCACGCGCGGATCGAGCAACGTGCCGACGAGTTTCGCCGGACCACCCGCTTCCATGATCGCCGACGCGAGCAATGCGCGGGATTCGAAAGAGAGCTCCGCCCGCCGCGCGAAAAGCTGCTCGTGATATGCCGGCTCCGCCTTGCCCGCGAGCGCGAGCGCATACACCGCGAGCGCCGCGTCGCCGGGACTGAAGCGCGCATTGCGCTCGCCGATCCCGCGCAGTTCCCCGCTCAAATACGTCAGCAATTTTGGCCAGCCGGGCGGCAATTCTTCGCCTTGTTTTTCAAGCAGCGCGAGCGCGAGCGCGGCGTACGCGCTCTGGAAAAGTCCGGCGCGAAATCCGCCCGGCCAGTAAGCGAGTCCGCCGCCGTCGGTTTGCAGGGCGAAGATTTTGTCGAGGCCCGCGCGAATCGCTTTTTGCACGTCCTCTCTGCTCTTCGCGAGGTCTGGCATCACGGGACCGAGTTCGTTGAAAGTGATCCATGGGATCAGCGACGACACGGTTTGCTCCGCGCAGCCGTACGGATATTCGAGCAGTGCGGTCGCCGTTTCGCGGAGCGATGCGAGGCGGGTGTTGGAAAGCGTCACGCGCACCGAGCCGTCGCCTTCGAGTAATTGCGGGTTCACGCCTGCGAGGAGGTCGTTCGAGGCCTGGGACACCTCGGTCAGATAGGTCTCATGGAGCACCGGGGCGGGATGCCCGACCTTCAGCGAAGCTGCGATGGCGTCGTCGAACTTCTTTTCGCCCGCTTCCAGATTCGCGGACCATTTCCAACTGGCATCGCCCACCGCGCGCAGCTTCACGGGGAAATCGACGGTGCGCGCCTCGCCGCTTTTCAGCGCGAACTTTGCGTTCAGTTCGCCCTTCGCGGATTCGGCGGTGGAGTCGAGTTCGAGCGCGATTGTCGCATTCCCGTCCACGCCGCTTTCATTGCGCAACACGGCACGCGCGATGATCTCGTCGCCGACATTTGCGATCTGCCCGAGCGCTGAAAGGATCATGAGTTTCTTGCGAATATTGAACGCGGATTCACCGGAGCCGAATTGATCCGAACCCGCGTGCGCCACCGCGACGAGTCGGTAACGCGTGAGAGCATCCGGCGCTTTGAAACGCACGGTGACTTTGCCTTCGCGGTCGGTGCGCAGTGTCGGGAGCCAGACTGCGGTACCGGGAAAATCGCGGCGCAATTTTATCCCCGGCCCGTCGATGCCTCCGCCTCCGATGAGGTAGCCTTTGTTGGAAAACTCGAGGTCGGCGGGATCTTCGGGCAGGAGTTCGTAGAGCGAAAGTCCGGTGCGGATCGCGAGCGGAACCGGTGCGTGAAAAATCGCGTGTGGCTGCGGGCGATCGTAGCCGGTGATCGCGAGGATGCCGTCGTCCACGGCGAAGAATGTGACTTCCGCATCCGCGACCGACGCGCCGCTGCCATCGCGGACTCGCACATCGGTGACGACTTCATCGCCCGGCTGCACCGTTTCCGTTTGCGGCACGATTTCCACTTTCAGCCCCGTACGCGGATCGCCGATGTGCAACTGACAAAGGCCGTAGCGATACTCCGGCACTTTGAATTTGCGCGTGCTCTCCTCCGCGCCACGAATCACGACCATCGAGACAAACACGTTCGGCCCGTCGCCCGCTTCGATCGGGATTTCAAAAGTTGGCGCGTTGCCTTCGAGCTTCACGCGTTGCGTGCGGAAGATTCGCGAACCGCGCTCCACCGTCACCCGCGCCTCGCCGGAGATCGGCGTCTTTACAAGGATGCGTGCCTTGTCGCCGACTCGATATTCGGCCTTGTCCGCCACGAGATCGACCTGCGCGGGATTTCGGTAATCCCATGAAATCGCGTCGTCGCCTGCGACGTTCAAGGCGAACGCGGCGACCGTTTCGCGGCCCTGCGCATCGCGCGCGGTCGTGCGCAGCAGATACTCGCCCGCCTTGCCCGGTTTGAACCGCGCGGTCTCGCCCGGCGGCAATTTCCAGTCGGTCCCGTCGCGGACTGGCATAAGCGTTTTGCCCTCGGCGGTCCCGATGATTTCCTCGGTTCTCTCGGTGTGAAAAGTGACGGCATTCCCCGCGCCCTGCGCGCGCACCGTGTCGAAGCGGATACGCACGAGTTGCGTCCTCACGTCCACCGCTTCGGGCATGGGCTGGCCGTCCGGCTTTACCGCGACCGCGCGCGCTACGATGTCCTGTTTTTGCCCGACGATAGTTTCCATCGGCATCTCCAGCCCGATGTAGAAAGCCGCGGCGTCGCGGGTGAAGACGCTCGTTTCGGTGACGGTTTGCTGGTTCATATCCGTCACATCGATCGTGAACGTGCCGCGATGCGCGTGGCCGGTGATCGCGGGTAGCTTTGGCTTCGCGACAAAAGTCCCGGCGTCGGAAAGCGCGCCTTCGCCATGCAGCGTCAGCGCCTTTCGATTTTCCGCTTCCGCTCCAAAAGTGAACGCCGCGAAACCTTCCGGCGTGATGGTTTGCGGCGCATATTGCAGCGTCCATTTCACTTTCGCTTTGCCGAGATTCGATCCGAAAAAGTAGCGGCCCGAAACTTCCGCCGCGACCTCGGCTTCCGGCGCGAAACGCGCAGGCGCGGCCACGGTCAGTTCGAACGCATTCGGCTGGAAATCCGCGACCCCAAAATTGACGTAGCGCGAACCGTGATCGGTGCCGGGCATTTTGAACGAGAGGCCGTAGCGACCCGTCATCGCTGAATCGAGGACCAGCTCCGCGTCATATGCGCCGCGTTCATCGAGATGGACGTCGATCTTTTTTTCGCCGCCCAGGTGCGGGAGGAAAAGCGTGAGCGTGCCTTCGCGGGCGACCGGCATGACCAATCCTTTTTCGGCGAAACTGCGGACGACTCCTTTGATCCGCACGGTCTCACCCGGACGATACAGCGGACGATCCGTGAAGAGGATCGCGCGCAAGTCCGGCCCGGCGGTTTCGCTTTTTCCCCAGCCGTCGTAGCTGATCGGCACGCGGAAAGCCGTCATCGGAAGATCCTCCGCGCCATCGCCCATGCGCACGACATGATGATCCGCGCCGCGACTTAACAGCAACCATGCGGGCTCCGCGCCCAGCTCGATGGATGTCGCGCCCGCCGCATCGGTTTGCGACGCCGACGTTCCGGCGAAAGTTTTGTCGAGCATCGCCGCGCGCGCGCCTTCGGCGGGCTGGCCGGTGGCCATCGAGAAAACCGTCACTGCGAGCCGGTCCCCCGCCTTTTTCCAAAGCACGCCGAGGTCGGTGAGCTGCACGAGCGCCTGCGCGGCGGGTCGTCTTCCGCCGAGGCTGTCGAGCGGCTCGCCTTCGATCGTGACGTGGATCGTGCCTGCGACATTTGCGCCGAGGATTTCCGTCCAGTTGATCGCGGTTTCCTGCTTCGTGTCGAGCTGCGGATCGGCGAGCCGGAGCACGCGATCGGCGATGATTTTCCCGTCGATCAAACCCGCCGGGATCGCCTGGAAATGCTCCTCCGGCTCCAGGTCGTTGTCCTGGTAATCCTTGTGGTATTTTTCAAACGCGGCCACGGCTTGCGCGGCTTTCGCTGGCGGGACGAGGCGCGCGATGACTCGCAGAGATTTCAGATTCACGGAATGCGCGATGAATTTGCGCAGACCATTCGCGCTTTGGTGGCCGGTGATCGTCGGCAAATAGATGCGCGGTTTTACCGGATCGAATTTGAATGCGCGGCTGCGCTCGCCCGAAAGCGGCAGGCCGGATTTCGCAGCGAGCGTCGCGTCGAAATCCACGCGATATTCGACGTCGCGCTGGAAATCGCCGCGCACCGTGATCGTCTCGGACACTGGCTCGAAGCGGAGATTTTTCACTTCGGGCGTGATGTGGAAAAACTTGGCCGCAGTGTCTTCGTCCACATCGGGCGCGAGATCGTGGGTGAAGGAGATGTCCACGCTTCGGCCGTTGTTCAGGTAGCTGGAAGTGACGAGTGTCTTTAGAATGAACGGCTCCACGCGTCCAAGAGGGATGACGCGCGCCTCCTTGAACCGATAGTTCCCCGCGAGCGCTACGAGGCCCGCTTTCATCTCCAGCCGCCACACGCTGCCGGGCAGCAACGGCGAAGCGGGCACGACGATGAGACGGTTGAGCTTCGGTGCCGGGTTGTGCTCTTCGCCCCCATCGTCTTCCGAGTCTGATTCCACCTTGGTTTGCGCCGGATCGCGCGCAAGTTTCCAGCGGCGATGCCAATCGTCGTCCTCGGGCGGGACAGGAAGATAGTCTTCCAGCAGCGGGTATCGAACCGCCGCTGCGATGACCTTGCCTGCGTCGTCCACAAATCGGAAAAGTTTCTCCGCACCGTCCAGCTTCACATCGCGATTGAAGGCCAGCTTCACCGTCGGCAAATGGGGCGAGGGACTGCCCTCCGAAACGCCACTGTCCAACCACGAAATCTGAAATGGCGGAGTCTTGAGCGTCGTTCGCCACTTCGCGCCGATCGCTTTTCCGCCCGCATCCTTCAGCCCAGCCTTCAGTGCGCCTGAAAAAGTCGTGCCCATTTTCGGAGCTTCCGATGGCAC
>JANLQB010000522.1:0-3445 GCA_031367565.1 Verrucomicrobiota bacterium | reverse complement strand
CTTCACGCAGCATGGGCAAAGCGGGATGTGGGTTTCCGAGTTGTATCCGCACCTCGCGGAGCGCGTGGACGATCTGTGTTTCATCCACTCGATGCAGGCGGACAGCAACAATCACGCGCCCGCGAGTTTCCAGCTTCACACCGGTGAAACGCTCGCGGGCAAGGCGAGTCTCGGCTCGTGGGTGACGTACGGGCTCGGCACCGAAAATCAGAATCTGCCCGGTTACGTGCTGCTGTTCGATGCGGGACCGCTCGGCGGCGCGGGGAATTACTCCAACGGTTATCTGCCCGCCGCTTTCCAAGGCACACGCCTCCGCGACGAAGGCACGCCCGTGCTCGATCTGCTGCCACCCGCCGCGTTCGCCGAAGGTCAGCGCGCGACGCTCGATTTGATCCACGAGCTAAATCTGAAACATCGCGCCGCGCGCCCCGGCGTGACCGAACTCGACGCCCGCATCGCCAGCTACGAACTCGCCTACCGGATGCAGTCCTCCGCGCTGGAAGTCGGCGATTTAGACAAGGAAAGCGCCAGTGTCCGCGCGAGCTACGGCCTTGATCACGGCGACAAACAACTCGCGAAATTTGGCCGCAAATGTCTGCTCGCGCGGCGGCTCGTCGAGCGCGGCGTCCGCTTCGTGCAGACTTATAACATGTTCGACAAAGACGGCTGGGACGCGCACGCGCACCTCGACAAAAATCATCCGCCGCTCGCGCGGCAAACCGACCAGCCGATCGCGGCGCTCATCGGTGATTTGAAGCAGCGCGGTTTGCTCGATGAAACGCTGGTGATTTACGCCAGCGAATTTGGTCGCACGCCGATGATGCAAGGGGAGCAAGGCCGCCAGCACAACGCCGCCGGCTTCACGATCTGGATGGCCGGCGGCGGCGTGAAACCCAGCACGCGCATCGGCGCGACGGACGCGATCGGCCTCATGGCCACCGAGCAACCGCACGATTTCAAAGACCTCCACGCCACGATCCTCGCGGCGCTCGGCCTCCGCCACGACGACCTGTCCTACGATTACAACGGACGCCCCGAACGGCTCACGGGAATCGCGGGCGGGGCGGAGGTGATTCCCGGCGTGCTCGGTTAGCGAGTATGCAATTTCTTCGGCTTTCGAGCGGCCTGCGTCTGGCCTGGGATGAATATGGCGCGCCCGACGGCGACGCGGTTTTCTTTTGTCATGGCTGGCCGGGCTCGCGACGACAGGCTGTGCGGCTCGATGCGGCGGCGAAGGAATTTGGCTTCCGCCTCATCTCGTTGGATCGACCAGGAATCGCGCGCTCGGAGCGCCCATCGACGCGCATTCTGGAAGATTGGCCGCCGCTCATCGAGGAAGTTGCCGCCCAGCTCGGTGTCGGAGATTTCCGAATCATCGGCGTATCGGGCGGCGGCCCCTACGCGCTCATCACGGCGTGGGCGTTTCCTGATCGCGTGTTGTCTGTCGCGACGGTGTGCGGCGCGCCGCCGATTGCCGAAATGGCAGACCGCTCATTGCTCATGCCGCCGTATCGCCTGTTGCTGGATCTCCACCGCAGAAATCCCGGCGCGGTGAGATGGCTTTTTCGCATGATGCGACCCCTCGTAAACGTGCCGGTGCCGCGGGCGATGCGACCGCTCGTTTTGAAGCTGCTGGGCAAGAGCGATGCCGCCGCGCTCGGCGATCCGGCCATCTTCGATATTTGCTACGACACCTTCCGCGAAGCTTGGGCTGGAAGCGCGGACGGCGTTTTCGACGATGCTCAAATCTACGCGCTGCCGTGGGGCTTTGCGCCGGAGGAAATCCGGACACCCGTGGACGTGTGGCACGGTCGCGACGATCGGAATTTCCACTGGCAACTCGCTGAATCGCTGGCCGGAAAGATTCCCGACGCGCGTCTGCATCTCCTCGAAAACGAAGGGCACTACTCGCTGCCATTCAGTCAGGCTCACGCGATTTTGGGCGAGATGCGAGCGCGCTGAACGAAGGATGGGCGCCTACATGTGTGCGATGATATTGTCGCCGAATTCCGAGCATTTGATCTCGGTCGCGCCTTCCATCTGGCGGGCGAAATCGTAGGTGACTTTCTTCGAAACGATCGCGCCGTTGAGGCCTTTGAGGATGAGGTCGGCGGCTTCGGTCCAGCCGAGATAGCGCAGCATCATTTCGCCAGAAAGCACGACGCTACCGGGGTTCACCACGTCTTTGCCGGCGTACTTCGGCGCGGTGCCGTGGGTGGCTTCGAAAATGGCGTGGCCGGTGACGTAGTTGATATTCCCACCGGGCGCGATGCCGATGCCGCCGACTTGCGCGGCGAGGGCGTCGCTGAGGTAATCGCCGTTCAGATTCAGCGTGGCGATGACTTGGAAATCGGTCGGACGCGTCAGCACTTGCTGGAGCACGATGTCGGCGATCGCGTCTTTGATGAGCACGCGACCGGCGGCGAGTGCGGCCTTCTGCTCGTCGTTCGCTGCGGGTTCACCTTTCTCTTTTTTCGTCCGCTCCCACTGTGCCCACGTGTAAACTTTGTCGCCGAAAATGCGCTCCGCCGCCGCATAGCTCCAGTCGCGGAAAGCGCCTTCGGTAAACTTCATGATGTTGCCTTTATGCACGATCGTGACGGACTGCTTTTTCTGCGCGATGGCATACAGCACGGCCGCTTTGAAAAGGCGAATCGTGCCGACTTGCGATACAGGTTTGATGCCGATGCCGACGGTCGGCGGGTAGTTCTCCATCGTGTGCTCCGGCGCGGCGAGCTTCATGTAATCGACGACCGCCTGACTCGTGCCAAAGCGGATTTTCTTAAAGTCCTTCGGGAATTCCTTCTCGATAAATTCGAGCACCTTTTGCGCTTCCGGAGTGCCGCCCGCGTATTCGATGCCCGCGTAAATGTCCTCGGTATTCTCGCGAAAAATCACCATGTCCACGAGCTCGGGCCGCTTCACGGGCGAGGGGACGCCGGTGAAATATTGCACGGGCCGCAGGCACACGTAGAGATCGAGCATTTGCCGCAGCGCGACGTTCAGCGAGCGAATGCCGCCGCCGACCGGCGTGGTCAGCGGGCCTTTGATGCCGACGAGAAATTCGTTGAACGCCTCGACCGTGTCGTCCGGTAGCCAGTTGTCGAATTTGTTCTTCGCCGTCTCCCCCGCGAACACTTCCATCCACGCGATTTTTTTCGTGCCGCTGTAAGCTTTTTCCACCGCGGCATCGAACACGCGCACGCTCGCCGCCCAGATGTCCGGCCCCGTGCCGTCGCCGCGGATGAAGGGGACGATCGGTGAATTCGGGACGGTAAGTTTGCCGCCGGAGATGGTGATTTTTTCGCCAGCGGGGACGGTGCAGGTGGTGTAGCTCATGTGGTGTTTTTAGGAAAAGTCGCGGGAGTAGAGCAGACTCGGGCGGTGAGGTCCAGCGGTGCGTCCATGCGTTGCGCGATTGTCATCCGAAAGGCCGCGGTGTCGG
>JANLQB010000705.1:0-16270 GCA_031367565.1 Verrucomicrobiota bacterium | reverse complement strand
CATGCAAAATCGCCTCGCGCGAGTCCAGCCGCAGCCCACCCTTCACCTTGCCCTCCGCCCCATGGCATTTCGCGCAGTTCTCGACAAAAAGCGGCCGGATTTTTTTCTCAAAGAACGCCTCGCCTTCGTCCGCATCCCCATGGGAAAGCGCCAGGACCACGCAGACGGTGGACGTCAGAATTTTGGCTGAACAGCGCATCGGGACGATCATACCCAGAATTGGGTCCAGTGTGAGTCAGATTTCACGAATCGCCCCAGATCATGCCGTCCGAATTTAAGTGCAAGGGCCGGGGCGCAATGGTTGCATCCCGCCCGGCCATATGAGCGAAGTTTTCGATCAAGCCTTTCGGATGGTAAACCTGCCCTTCACGGTGCTGCTCGGCCTCATCGTGCTCTACTGGCTGCTCGTCGCCCTCGGCGCGCTGGATGTGCATCTCTTTTCCGATGTCGATTCCGACATCCACCACGACGTGAATCACGAGCTCGATCACGACGTTTCCGGCTTCACGCAATTCCTGCATTTCGTCGGCGTCGGCGATGTGCCGGTGATGGTCATCGTGAGCGTGCTCGGCCTTTCGATGTGGCTCGGCTCGATGCTCGCAAATTACTACCTCACCGGCGGCTCCCAGCTTTACGCGTTCGCGCTGCTTCTCCCAAATCTCGCCATCAGCATCGTCGTCACCCGCTACATCACGCTCCCGCTGCGCCCGCTTTTTCGCCTCATCAATAAAGACCGCGGCCCCGGCGAGGAAGTGCTCGGGCGCGTCTGCCAGATCGTCACCAGCGAAGCCACGCCGACTTTCGGCCAGGCTGAGATCACGCGCAGCGGTGCGTCTGTGCTCATCAACGTCCGCACGCTCGACGACGCCGTGCTGCTCAAAGGCGCGCACGCCGCTGTCGTCCGCAGCGACTCCGAAAAGGGCGTCTATTACATCACCCCCATGCCCGCCCTCAAATCCTCTCCCAACCAAACCCTAAACTAACTATGCCTACCCTCGCCTTCCTCGAAAGCCTCTTCGGCGTCGCCGGGACCATCCTCGTCCTCATCCTCATCGGCGGCCTGCTCAGCATCCTCACCTGCTTCCGCAAAGTGGAGCAGGGCCGCACGATCATCCGCAACGGCCTGCGCGGCACGAAGGTTTCCTTCTCCGGCCTCACGGTTTTCCCCATCATCGACAAGGCCGAATACATGGACATCTCCGTGAAGCGCGTGGAAATCTACCGCCACGGACAGAACGGCCTCATCTGCATGGACAACATGCGCGCCGACATCAAAGTCGCGTTTTTCGTCCGGGTGAATCAGACCTCGGACGACGTGCTGAAAGTCGCGCAATCCGTCGGCTGCGTCCGCGCTTCCAGCCTCGAATCCATCATTGATCTCTTCGACGCGAAATTTTCCGAGGCGCTGAAAACCGTGGGTCGTCAGTTCCAATTCGTCGATCTCTACAACAGCCGCGACAAGCTGAAGGAAGGCATCCTACAATCCATCGGCACCGACCTGAACGGCTTCGTCCTCGAAGACGTGGCCATCGACTACCTCGAGCAAACGCCGCTCAATTTGCTGAACCCGGACAACATCCTCGATTCCGAAGGCATCAAAAAAATCACCGAGCTGACCGCGAAGCAAAAAATCCTCGCCAACCAGATCGACCGCGAGCGGCAGAAGACGATCACGAAACAGGATGTCGAGGCGAACGAGGCCATCCTGGAACTCAACAAGCAGCTCGCGGAGGCGGAGCAGAAGCAGAAGCGCGAGATCGCGTCGATCACTGCACGCGAGGAATCCGAGACGAAGAAAGTGCAGTCCGAACAACGGCTAAAATCCGAGCAATCGCGCATCGCCGTGGACGAGGAATTGATGGTCGCCGAGGAAAACAAAAACCGGCAGATCATCGTCGCAACGCGGAACAAGGAGCGCACGGACGCCGTCGAAAAAGAGCGCGTGGAAAAGGATCGGCTCATCGAAGTGAACGAGCGCGAGCGCATCGTGAAGCTCGCGCAGATCGAGAAAGACAAGGCCGTCGAGATTCAGCAGAAGTCCATCCAGGATGTGATTCGGCAGCGCCTCGAAGTGGAGAAAACCGTAGTCATCGAGCAGCAGAAAATCAAAGACACCGAGGCATTCGCCATCGCCGATCGTGAGAAGAAAGTGGCCATCGTCGCCGCCGAACGCGAGGCCGAGCAGGTCTTAATCAAAGACATCAAAGCCGCCGAAGCTGCGAAGAAAGCCGCCGAGTTGCACGCCGATCAGGATTTACTGACCACCGTCCGCCACGCCGAAGCCAGCAAACAAGCCGCGGAAAAACTGGCACAGCAACGCGTCCTCACCGCCGACGCCGAAGAGCAGGCCGCCGTGAAAACTTCCTCCGCGAAAAAGATGCTCGCCGAAGCCCTCACCGCCGAGACCGCCGCCGCCGGCCTCGCCGAAGCCCAAGTCCTCACCGCCAAAGCCGCCGCCATCAAACAGCAAGGCACCGCCGAAGCCGAAGTGCTCCAGCTCAAAGCCTCCGCCGAAGCCAAAGGCATCACCGAAAAAGCCGAGGCGATGAAGCTTTTCCACGACGCCGGACGCGAGCACGAGGAATTCAAGCTCCGCCTTTCCAAAGAGCGCGACGTGGACCTCGCGGAAATCCGTGGCCGTGTGGACATGTCCACGAGCCAGGCGCAGGTCGTCAGCGAAGCCTTGAAGCACGCAAAGATCGACATCGTCGGCGGCGAAACGGAGTTCTTCGACCGCATCGTCGGAGCCGTGACCGTCGGCAAAGCCACCGACCGTCTCATCGCCAACAGCACCACGCTCAGCGACGTGAAAGACACGTTCTTCAACGGCGACCCCGAGCATTTCCACACCCAGCTCCAGGGCTTCATCGACCGCTTCGGCCTCACCAGCGAAGACCTGAAAAACCTCACCATCTCCGCCGCCCTCACGCAGATGCTGAACCTCTCCGACGACACGCGCACGAAGGGACTACTCGCAGGATTACTCGGCCAGGCCGAGCGCCTCGGCCTCGCCGGAAAAAAGGTCGCATCGCGAGACGGAAAATCCGCCAAAGCCTGATCGTCCGCCTGAATCCTGCGCATGCCGGACCCTGCCACCACCGCTCTCGATCAAGGCACGTATGAAATCCTCCGCGCCCGGCTCACCGGCCACGGCGAGGACCTCAGTGCCCGCCTTGAAAAGCTAAACGCCGCGCGGCAGGCCGTCTTCGGCACCATCCCGACCGCGCTCCTCGCCACCGAGCGCATCACGACCGCGAACAACTGCACGCCGCGCGACATGATCCCAATCGGCGGCGGACGTTTCCTTCTCGGTTACAACGTCCTCCTCGGCCTCCGCACGGAGACGCATCTCGCCGACGTCTTCGCGCTCTACCAGCACGAAAACCATGCGTTCCGCGAACTCCCGCTCGACCCGCTCGCCGACCCGCAATTCGAGACCGATTTCAAAGCACTCTATCGCTACTACAAAAACGCCAGCTTCGCCAAATTCTCGTTCATCGGCCCGCACCTCTTCATGGAGTTCCGCGTCGGCGCGAGCGCCACCGACATCAAAGCTTTCAAGTGGCTCTGCGATGGCGGGCAGTGGCGCTACCTCGGCAACCGTTTCGACCACGAATACCAATACCCGCCGCAGCACGAATTCGTGTGGACACGCACCCATCGCGAGCTGCACCGCCATGGCCTGCACCCGCACATTTCCATCGAGGATCGCGTCTTCGTGGAATGCGTCGGCGGCGATCTGACGATCAAGGTCGAGGACAACACAACCAGCGGCACCGGCATCTACAGCGAGCCCGTCGAGCAGCGCGACCAGACGCTCGACGACGCGGAAGTTTACTACTCGATCGTCGGCCACCTCATCGTGCTGAAAGTGCGGCCGTATCAAGAAAAGGAGTTCCGCTATCTGGTCTGCAACGAGAAGGTCCGCGAGGTCCGCCGCATCGACTCCATCGAAGATTCCTGCGTCCTGCTGCCCGACGATCACGGCCTCATTTTCGCGCGCGGCTACTACCTGCAAACCGGCGAATTCAAACTCTTCGAGACCGCGCTCGAAGACATGTTTTTCAACAAGCGCATCGCCGCCCCGAACGGCGAGGATTTCCTCTACACCTTCTATCAGCGCGAGTCCGGCGACTACGTGTTGCTCAGCTACAATCTCATCGCGCGCACCGTCGAGACGCCGATCATTTGCAGCGGCTTTTCGCTTTTTGAAAACGGCGAGATGGCGCTCTTCCGCGCTGACCGCGAGCCACAAAAACATCACGTCATCCAGGTCTGGCAAACGCCCTACGTTGGAGCCGACTGGCAGCCGCCGGTGCCATCGACCGGCTTTCTCTCTAAGCTCGGAAACCCCGTGCTGGTCGGTGCGATGGCCGAGTGCCACGCGGTGCTCGGATTGATAGGTAAGAAGGACACTTTCTCCGGGCTCTACCTCGATTTGGTAAAGACGACGACCGATCTGCTCGACGCGTATTTCTGGCTTGATCGCGCGGAGGCATCCGACCTGCGCACACCGCTCGTCGCGATCCGCGAGGCGGCGACGGCGGCGCTCGCGGAGTTTGAGAAAGTCGTGGCGATTCGCAAGAACACGGCGGTGGAAGTAGCGCGCGCTACAGGCAAAGCCGGGTCGATCTTCGGCGCCTTGCCGACGCAGAAGTTCGACACGATCGGCGAGTTCGTGGCGCGACTGGCCGAGTTGCGCGCGCTGCGGGGCGAACTCATTTCGCTGAAGGAACTCCGCTACGCCGATCTGCCGCTCATCGAGACGACGGAGAAAAACGTCGCCGACGCCAGCGCGCAAATCGCCGAACGCACCGTGGCGTTTCTCCTGCAACCCGAAGCCCTCACGCCTTTCCGCGCGCGGGCGGAGGAACTCGGCGCAAAAGTTCCCGTGCTGCCGAAAGTCACCGAGGCCAAAGCGCTGGACGAAGAGATCGCCGCCGCCGGGAAGGATTTGGATTTGCTCATCGAGACGGTGAGCAATCTCAAGATTCAGGACGCCACGGAAACGACGCGTATCGTCGAGGCGGTGTCGGCGATCTACGCGGTGCTGAATCAGGCGCGCGCGGCGTTAAAGCAGAAAATCCGCGGCCTCCGCGGAACGGAAGCCGTCGCCGAATTCGCCTCACAAACGCGCCTGCTCGATCAGGCGCTCACGAACTATCTCGACCTCTGCACCGCGCCGGAGAAGTGCGACGAATACCTCAATCGCGTGATGGTGCAGGTCGAGGAACTGGAAGCGCGTTTTGCGGACTTCGATGAATTCGTCGTGCAACTCGGCGAGAAACGCACCGCGCTCAGCGGCGCGTTTGAAGCGCGAAAAATCGAACTCGTCGAAACGCGCAACCGCAAAGCCAGCGCCCTGCTCACCGCCGCCGAGCGCATCTTAAAAGGCATCAAACATCGCGCCGATCACGCGGCCGGGCTCGACGAGCTGAACAGCTACTTCGCCGCCGACGCGATGGTCGAAAAAGTGCGCGACCTCACGCGCCAGCTCACCGACCTCGGCGACACGGTGAAAGCCGACGACCTCGCCAGCCGACTGAAGACGCTGCGCGAAGAATCCGTCCGCCAGCTCAAGGATCGGCAGGATCTTTTCGTCGGCGGTCCGAACATCATCCAGCTCGGCCGCCACCGGTTCCTCACGAATTCGCAGGAACTCGATCTCACGATCGTCCCGCGCGGCGAAACGATGTGCCTGCATCTCACCGGCACCAATTTCTTCGAGCCGATCACCGACGAATCCTTCCTCGCAACGCGCACTGTTTGGCCGCTCGAAGTCGTTTCCGAAACGCCAGCGATCTACCGCGCGGAATATCTCGCCTACGTCATGTTGCAGGATTGGCTCCAGGGAGGGTGGGCGGCCTCGCCGGTGACATCGAAACAGGACGCGGGCGCGACGCCCATCCTACCCACGGAACCCTTCACGGGATTGGTGCGCGAATTCATGGCCGCGCGCTACCGCGAGGGCTACGTGAAAGGCGTCCACGACATCGACGCCGCGAAAATCCTCGCCGCGCTCATCGAGATTCACACGAGCCTCGACTTGCTGCGTTACCCATCCGCCGCGCGCGCGCTGGCCGCCGTCTTCTGGCAGCAGTTTCCCGACGGTGAAGCGAAGACGCTGCTCACCGCGAAAGTGCGCGGCTTCGCCACGATGCAGCGCGCGTTTCCCAGCCGCCGCCGTCACGAAAGCCACGTCGCCGAACTTCGCACATTGCTCGCCGAGTTCACCAACCACACCGGCCTTTTCGGAAACACTTCCGAAGCGGCCGAATACCTTTCCCATCAACTCGAGCGCGATGGCGACTTCCTCGTCAGTCCCGAAGCGTCCGCGTTATTCACCAGCTTCGAGCAGCACCTCCGCGACCATCATTTCGCCGACCCATTTCGCGCCGCTAGGCAATCCGTCGAAGCGAATCTACCCGCCACCTTCGATCTCCTGCGCGAGTGGGTCCGCGGCTACGCACTCGCACACACCGACACGACGCAGCACGAGTTCATCGACGAAACCGCCAGCCTTCTCCTTCGCGCTTCACGCCCCGCCGCGCTCGATGTCTCGGGCACGCGCGAAGTCACCGGTCTCGCGGGCAGTCACCCAAGCATCCGCGAAGGCGCGCTCCGGCTGAACTACATTGAATTTACCCAGCGCCTCCGCGCGCACGAGGCCGAAGTGGTCCCGGCGTTCGAGCGTTTCCAGGCGATGAAAAAGCAATTCGTCGAGCAGGCTCGCGCGCGGCTGCGGCTCGATGGCTTCAAGCCAAAGGTGCTCAGCAGTTTTGTCCGAAACCAGCTCATCGACTCCGTCTATCTCCCGCTCGTCGGCGACAACCTCGCCAAACAAATCGGTGCGGCGGGCGAGGTGAAGCGCACCGATCGCATGGGCCTGCTGTTGCTCGTCTCGCCGCCCGGTTACGGCAAGACGACGCTGATGGAATACGTCGCCAGCCGGCTCGGTATCGTTTTCATGAAAGTGAACGGCCCGGCCATCGGTCACCGCGTCACTTCGCTTGATCCCGCCGAAGCGCCGAACGCCGCCGCGCGCGAGGAAATCGAGAAGCTGAATCTCGCATTCGAGATGGGCGACAACGTGATGGTCTGCCTCGATGACATCCAGCATCTCAACGCCGAGTTCCTGCAAAAATTCATCTCCCTCTGCGACGGCTCGCGAAAAATTGAGGGCGTCCATCGCGGCCAGCCGCGCACGTACGATTTGCGCGGAAAAAAGATCGCCGTCGTGATGGCCGGAAATCCTTACACCGAGAGCGGCGAGAAATTTCGCATCCCCGACATGCTCGCGAACCGCGCGGACACCTACAATCTCGGCGACGTGATCGGCGGCCACGCGGACGCCTTCCGCGCCAGCTACATCGAAAATGCCGCGACCTCAAACACCACGCTCGCCCGCGTCGCCACGCGCCATCCGCGCGACATTCTCACCGCGCTCGAACTCGCCGCCACCGGCCCGCGCGAAGGGCTCGATTTTGAAGGTGCCTATGCGCCCGCCGAGTTTGAGGAGCTCATCGGCGTGATGAAAAAGATGCTGCGCGTCCGCGATGTGATCCTGCGCGTGAACGAGGAATACATCCGCAGCGCCGCGCAAGCCGATGCCTACCGCACCGAACCGCCGTTCAAACTGCAAGGCAGCTACCGCAACATGAACCGCCTCGCGGAAAAACTTTCGCCTGTGATGAACGACGCCGAGTTGGAAGCGCTGCTCCTCGATCACTACCGCAACGAAGCGCAAACCCTGACCAGCGGAGCCGAGTCGAACCTTTTAAAACTCAAGGAACTGCTCGGCACCCACACGCCCGCCGAAGCCGCGCGCTGGGACGAAATCCGCAAGACGTTCCGCAAAAACAAAGTGCTCGGCGGCGACGGCGGCGAGAACGATCCCATCTCGCGCGTCGTGCAAAAGCTCAGCGCATTTTACGAGGGACTCGACGGTATTAAGGAGGCAATCGCCGCCGCGATGAAGGCGGAGACGAAAGACCCGGTGACGATCATCATCGCGCCGCCACAGACCGCGGCGCAGCCGGAATCCGATGGCACCGCCGTTGGCGATTGGGCGCGCGAAGTGAAGATCAGCCGCGAGACGCTGAAGCAGATTTGGGAAGTGATCGACCGCGACCGCGCGCCGAAGCCGGAGAACTGATTCGGGACATCTCCCGTTTTTCCCGCTTCGGGGCATCTGGGTCGAAGGAAGGAATTGAAGCGCGAGGTCGAGCGGCTCTAACCTCCGCAACGATGTCCCCAAAACAACTGCTCCTCATGACCCTCCCCTTGATCGCTACGGTCGCCTCCGCCGCCGACAACGCCAAACTTCGCACCGAACACTCGCAGCCGTGTTTCATCGTCGCCACCAAGCAGGTCGAAATCGCCGTCACGCAAGTCGGCGGCAACCTGGCGCCCGTCACTTTTTTTCGCGACAGCGATAAACCAGTGCGGCCCTACTACGTGAGCCCGTGGCAGGATGAAAAGGCGTCGAAGATGCCCGCGCCGGTGCTCGTCACGCTGCGCGGTGATTTCTTTTGCATGCCGTTTGGCGGCAACTCGGATGCGATCGGCGGCGAGAAACATCCGCCACATGGCGAGATCGTGGGCGACAAGTGGAGCCGCACCGGCACGAAGAAAACGGGCGACGTGACGACGCTGTCCCTTTCCATCGAAACCAAGGTGCGCAAGGGCCGCGTGACGAAGGAACTGTCGCTCGTCGATGGGCAGAACGTCATCTATTCGCGGAATACGATCGAGGGTTTCGCGGGGCGCGTGCCGCTCGGGCACCACGCGACGCTCGCGATGCCGGACAAGGAAGGCGCGGTGAGGATCGCGACGAGCGCGATTCGTTTTGGCATGACGAATCCCGGGCTCTTCAGCGATCCGAAACAGCGTGAATATCAATCGCTGCTACCGGGCACGAAGTGGAACGATCTGACGAAAGTCCCCGCCGCGTGGAAGGACGCGCCCGACGCCGACCTCACGCGCCTGCCCGCGCGCTTCGGCTACGCCGATCTTGTGCAAATCGTGAACGAGCCCTGGGAAAAAACGAACGGTCCCGCATGGGTCGCGGCGACGAATCAAGACGCGGGTTACGTGTGGTTTTCGTTGAAAGATCCCGCCGTCCTTCGCAGCACGGTTTTCTGGATCGAAAATCACGGACGCCACGGCCATCCGTGGAATGGCCGCAACAACTGCCTCGGCCTCGAAGACGTCACCGCGTTTTTCGCCGACGGCCTCGCCGCTTCGACGAGCGAAAATGTGCTCACAAAAGAAGGCGTCGAGACCGCCATCGGACTGAGCGCCGACCGGCCAACGAGCGTGAACTACATTCAGGGCGTGGTGAAAATACCCGACGGTTTCGAGAACGTGCAGTCGCTCGAATTCGCACCTGGCGAAGTGACCTTCGTCTCCACCACCGGCAAGCGCGTGACCGCGCCGGTGCGGCACGAGTTTTTGAAAAGCGGAAAGCTGTAGCACTCAGCGCCTCGTTAGCGTCACCACAAACGAGTCATCCTCTTTTCCACCGTCCCAACCGGTCACCGCACTTTGCAGCTTTTGCGGACCGCCTTTCGACGGGGACGGCAGCGTGAGGCGCAGGCTGTGCCTGTCGCGGCACGAATTTCGCTTCATCGTCGCGAGAGATATGCGCCGCACGAATCGCGCACGATGAGCCTTGGCTGGAGGGTGAGATGGCGCGCGGGAAGTGTGGGATCGGCCTGGCGGCCGAGCATCGCGTGAAAGGCGGTGAGTGCGATTTCGCGGCAGGGCTGCTGCGCGGTGGTGAGCGGGGGCGAGACGAGCGTCGCGAATTTTACGTCGTCGAATCCGACCACGCGCACTTTTTCCGGCACACGCACGCGGGCGTCGTGCAGGGCGCGGAGCAGGAGCGCGGCGGTGTGATCGTTGGCGCAGAGGAAGGCGTCGGGGAGCGGCGCGGTGGTGAGGCTGCGAAGGAAACGTTTGTCGGTCATCTCGCCAATGCGCACCCAGCCGGGCGCGAGCTCGGTGCCGCGCCGGGCGAGCGCCTCGCGCACTCCGGCAATGCGCGCATCCACGGTCGGCGCGGAGCGTGGACGCGCGACGAAGTGCAGGCGTTTTGCGCCGAGTTTCAGCAGATGTTCCGCGAGCATGAAGCCACCGGCGAAGTTGTCGCTGCCGACCACGTCGAAGTCACTGCGCGCGGGAAACGGCGGCATGTCGCGATCGAGCAGCACGACCGGGATGCCAGCTTCGCGGAGCATTTCCGCCATGCGGCGATTCGCCTCCTCTTTTTCCGCCACGAGTTCATACGGGACAAAAAAAACGCCGCTCACCCGGCGGTCGATAAATTGGCGGCAAAGTTCCTCGGCGTGCTTCAGGCTGAGATCGGCGTCGAACTTGGGCTGCGCCGAACCGCCCCAGATGAGGCTGTAATTGTGAACCCGCGCGAGGCTCGCGATTTCGCCGCCGATGAGCTGGAAAATTTCCGTGTTGCCGAGATCGGGGATGAGCAGCGCGAGGACATTCGCGGCGTGGCTGGCCCGGCTCGTCCCGCCCGATTTGGCGAAAGTGCCGGAGCCGGCCCGCCGCTCGACGAGCCCTTCATCCGCGAGGACGCGGAGCGCACGCGCGACCGTGGGCCGCGAGACGCCGAAGCGCCGCACGAGTTGCGTTTCGCTCGGCATCCGGCCTTCCGCGCCATAGCGCCCGGCGACCACTTCATCGCGGAGTTGACGAGCGATTCCGTGGTAGCGCGCGGCGGAGTCGTTGGGATCGGGCATGTTGACAAGTTGACCAACCTGTCATCTCAGGAACCTGCAAACCTGTCCATTCCGCGATTGCTGGCAGCGCACTTTGAAATCGAAACTGCGCTCACATGGACATTTCCTCAGCCTCCGTGTCCCGCCCAACTCTCATCGAATTATGAAACCGCTCCTGCTCCTCCTCGCCCCGCTTTTCACCACCGCCGTCTTGGCAGCGGACGATCTGCTCATCGCCGATTTTGAAGGCACTGACTATGGCGCATGGAAAGTCACCGGTGAAGCCTTCGGCCCCGCGCCGGCGAAAGGTGCGCTGCCGGGCCAGATGGCGGTGGACGGCTTCCAGGGAAAGGGTCTCGTGAGTTCGTTTTTCAAAGGCGACGACAGCACTGGCACGCTCACTTCGCCGGAGTTCAAGATTGAGCGGAAGTTCATCGGCTTTCTCATCGGTGGCGGGAAAAAACCGGAGACGCTTGCGCTGCGATTGCTGGTGGATGGCAAGGTCGTGCGCAGCGCCACCGGGCCGAATGAGCAGAGCGGCGGGAGCGAGGCTCTCGCAAAGGAGTCGTGGGAGATGGCGGAGTTTGCGGGAAAGTCTGCCGTGATTCAAATCATCGACGAAGCCAAAGGCGGCTGGGGACACCTCAATGTGGACCACATCGTGCAGACCGACCGGAAGCCGCCGGGGATTTTGGCGAACGCACAGCGCAATTTCGTGGTCGCGAAACGTTACCTGCAACTCCCGATCAAAAACGGCGCGCCGAAACGCGTGGTCACGCTGCTGGCGGATGGAAAGACCGTCGTGCGAAATGACATCGAACTCGCCAACGGCGACGCGGACTGGTGGGCGCCGATGGACGTGAGCGCGTGGAGCGGCCAGACCGTGACGCTTCGCGTGGACAAACTGCCGGATGACTCCACGGCGCTGAGTTCCATCGAGCAGGGCGATGCCATCAAGGGCGCGGAGAATCTCTATCGCGAACCGCTCCGCGGGCAGTTTCACTTTTCGCCGCGGCGCGGCTGGAACAACGACCCGAATGGCATGGTGTTTTTCAACGGCGAGTATCACCTCTTTTTCCAGCATAACCCCTACGGCTGGGGCTGGGGAAACATGCACTGGGGCCACGCGGTGAGTCGCGACATGGTGCATTGGGAGGAACTCGGCGACACCCTCGCGCCGGACGAAATGGGACCAATGTTCAGCGGCAGCGCGGTGGTGGACTGGAACAACACGAGCGGCTTCGGCAAGGAGGGCCAGCCGCCGCTTGTGCTCATCTACACCGCAGCGGGCAACCCGACCGTGCAGGGCGTCGCCTACAGCACCGACGGGCGGAACTTTACCAAATACTCCGGCAACCCCGCGCTGAAACAAATCACCCGCGACAACCGCGATCCGAAAGTGATGTGGCACGAGCCGACGAAAAAGTGGGTGCTGGTGCTCTACGTCGAGTGGGAGAAAAAACACACCATCCACTTTTTCACCTCGCCGAATCTGCGCGAGTGGACGCTAGCCAGCATCACGGACGGCGACGCGCCGGGGAAATCGTTCCTCTTCGAGTGCCCCGATTTTTTTGAACTGCCGGTGGACGGTGATGCGGCGAAGAAAAAGTGGGTTCTCACCGCGGCCAACAGCGAATACGCCATCGGCACATTCGACGGCACGCGCTTCACGCCGGAACAAAGCAGACTCCCCGGCCATCGCGGTCGTGGTTTTTACGCGGCGCAAACCTTCAGCGATATTCCGGCGAAAGACGGCCGCCGCGTGCAGATCGGGTGGTTCCAGACGGAAACGAAAGGCGTGCCTTTCAACCAATCCATGACCGTGCCGCTCGAACTGAAGCTCATCAGCACCGCCGACGGCCCGCGCATGACGTTCGCTCCCGTGAAGGAACTCGAATCTCTCCGCGCAAAATCCGATCGCTTCGATGCGATGACGCTCCAGCCCAATGGCGCAAATCCGCTGGCCGGCGTGAAGGCGGAATTGGTGGAAGTGAACGCGGAATTTGAACCGGGCGAGGCGAGTGAAATCACGTTCACCGTGCGCGGGGCCATGATCCGTTACGACGCGAAGAAGCAGGAACTGGCCGTGAACGATCATCGCGTGCCCGCTCCGCTGCGCGGCGGAAAACAACGCCTCACCATCTTCTGCGACCGCACGGGTCTCGAAGTGTTTGCCAGCGATGGATTGACCTACGTCCCGATGCCATTTCAGCCAAAAGGCGACGACCTTGCACTCGGACTTCAGGTCAAAGGTGGCAGCGCGAAATTTACCGCACTGCAAGTCCACGAACTCAAGTCCGCGTGGAATCCGAAGTGAGGGCACGGCCCGTCATCGCGGGAATCGGCGAAGTGCTGTGGGACGTTTATCCCGATGCCGCGCATTTCGGCGGAGCGCCCGCGAATTTTGCCTGCCATGCCGCGAGCCTTGGTGCGGAGTCGTGGATGGTGAGCGCGGTCGGCGCGGATGAACTCGGCGACCGCGCGCTGGATTCGCTCCGCGAGCGCAGTGTGGAATGCGGACACGTCGCGCGCGACCCGCGCCATGCCACGGGCCGCGTATCGGTAGCGCTGAACGCGGCGGGGCAGGCAAGCTATGAATTCGCCGCCGACACCGCGTGGGATCATCTCGCGTGGTCCGACGAACTCGCGGCGCTTGCCGCGCGCTGCGATGCAGTTTGCTTCGGCACGCTCGGCCAGCGCTCGCCCGGGGCGCGCGAGACCATCCGTCGCTTTGTGGAAGCGGTTCCGCGCTGCGCTCTCCGCGTTTTCGACGTGAATCTGCGCCAGCGTTTCTACGACCAGGAGATGATCGACGCCTCGCTCCAAATCGCCTCCGCGCTGAAGCTGAATGACGAAGAACTCCCCATCGTCGCCGACCTGTGCGGCATCCGTGCCACGACGCCGCGCGAGATGTTGACTGAGTTGATGAGCCGCTACGAACTGCTTCTCGCCGCGCTCACTCGCGGTTCGCTCGGCTCGCTGCTCGTTTCGACGAACGAAGAAAGCGAATGCCCCGCGCTGCCCGCGAAGGTCGAGGACACCGTCGGCGCTGGCGATGCGTTCACCGCAACACTCGTGACCGACTTTCTGCGTGGTCTGCCCCTCGCCAAAATCAATCGCCACGCGAACGATGTAGCCTCTCACGTCTGCTCGCAAAACGGCGCGACACCACGCCTCCCTGACTCCCTGATTCACGCGATATGAATTTCATGCGCAACCCACTGCCCGTCCTTCTGCTTGCTCTTGGCCCGGCCTTGATCTTTGCGCCACCATCCGCGCGAGCGCAGGGGCCGGTGTCCATCGAGTCGCTGCTCGACGAAATGGTCCGCTACGATGCCGTCGCGCGCTGGCCGTCGCCGCAATACACCTGCCGGCAGGCGAGCAGCTACGATCGAGCCGAAGTCGCGCCGGACAAACCGGGCTGGTTTGGCAACGCGGACAACTCGCAATTCATCCGCACCGAGGAACGCGACGGGCACCGCGAAAATGTGATGCTGGATGCGGACGGCCCCGGTGCCATCGTGCGCTTCTGGCTGACGACGGATGCGCGCCGCGAGGGCGTGATGCGTTTCTATTTCGACGGTGCCGCAGCGCCGCAGTTGGAAATTCCCGGCTTCGATTTGCTCGCCAGTGGACTCCCGATCGAGCGTCCACTCGTCGCGCCACACGCGAATTACGCGCCCGGCAAACCCGGCGGCAACACGCTTTACCTTCCGCTGCCTTACGCGAAGCACTGCAAGGTCACGTGGGAAGAGCGCGCACCCGGCCAGATGCCGCCGCGTTATTACCAGATCAATTACCGCACCTACGCGCCGGGCACCGAGGTGCAGACTTTTTCCCGCGCGCAATTCGACGATGCGCGCGATGCGATCGGACGCGCGAACACGACGCTGCTGAATCCGCCGGCATTCGGCGAGGGAAACGTCGCGCGTTTTGAAAAGACCATCACGCCGGGTGGCGAAGACGCGCTCGAATTGCCCGCCGGTTCCGCCGCCCTGCGTGTGCTCACGGTGAAAGTCACAGCCGATGGCAGCATGGACGCCGCCCTGCGCGGCACGGTGCTGCGCGCGACTTTTGACGGCGAGGAAACCGTCTGGTGTCCGCTCAGCGATTTCTTCGGCTGCGGCGTCGGTGCAAATGAAGTGCGCGGCTGGTATCGCACCGTCGCGCCCGATGGCACGATGACCTGCCGCTGGGTGATGCCCTACGAAAAATCCGCGCGCCTCACGGTCTCGAACTTCGGCGCGAAGCCCGTGCAGGTCGCGCTCGCGGCGCGCACCGGTGATTGGAAATGGGACGAGCGCTCGATGCACTTTCACACAAACTGGCGGCAGGAATGCGACCTGCCGGTGAAACCGAATCGCGACTGGCGCTATCTCGGCGCGACCGGACGCGGCGTGCTCGTCGGCGATACGCTCGCCGTCTTCAACCACACCCGCGCGTGGTACGGCGAAGGCGACGAAAAAATCCGCGTGGATGGCGAGAGTCTGCCGTCGCATTTGGGGACAGGGCTTGAAGATTATTACAACGCCTCATGGGCTCCGGTCGTCCTTTACCACACGCCGTGGGCCAGCGCCGTGCGTGCGGATCACATCAGCTCCGTCGGGCACAACACCTTCACACGCACGCGCAATCTCGACGGCATCCCGTTCACGCGTTCGCTCGATTTCGACATGGAAATCATCCACTGGCGCGACGATGCCCGCGTGAATTTCGCCGCCGCGACTTATTGGTATGCATTCCCCGGCGCGAAAGCCGCCGCACCGCCTTCACCCGAAGAAGTTGCGCGCGCGATTCCCGCCGCGTACCTGCCGATGCGCATCGCCGGTGCGATCGAATGTGAGTCGCTGAAAGTCATCGCGCAAAGCGAAGGCCTGGACGTGAATCCGCAGGACATGACGCCATTCGGCAATGGCTGGAGCGACGAGCGGCACTTGCTCGCCCCGGCACGCCAAATCGGCGCGTTCGCCGAGCTGCGGCTGCCCGCCGATGCAGCGAAGCGCCTCACCCTTTATGCCACCAAAGCCGTGGACTACGGCATCGTCCGCATGAGCGTGAATGGAAAAACCGCGCGAGAATTTGACGGCTATGCGGAGAAAGTGCTGCCCACCGGCCCGCTCGACCTCGGCGTTTTTGAACCACGCGATGGCGCGTTCGTCCTGCGCGCGGAAATCATCGGCGCGAACCCGAAAACGCAGGGTCCCAAGTATCTCTTCGGCCTCGACTGCGTTGTCCTCTCCAATCCTTAATCCCCGCCAACCCACGACCACGCCCATGAAAACCCGACTCCTCGCCCTCCTCGCCCTCACGCTCGCCTTCCTAGCCGGATGCGACAAGCCCGCTGCCTCATCGTCCAGCGCACCGCCCTCCGACACGAAAGCGAAAGGCACGATCGGCGTCTCGCTGCTCACGCTGGACAATCCCTTTTTCAAAGTGATCGGCGACAACATCACCTCCGAGGGGAAGAAGCACGGGTATGACGCGATCGTGGTCAGCGGCGACAAGGACGTGGCGAAGCAGAGCAATCAGAT
>JANLQB010000353.1:0-1547 GCA_031367565.1 Verrucomicrobiota bacterium | reverse complement strand
AGCGATTTGCGCAGCGGCGCGGTGTCGATGGATCAACTCGCGGCGAAACGCATCGGGCACCTCACGCCGCTGCCTTCGCTGGAACTCGGCGTCGAGCCGCCCGCGACGGGTGTCGATACGAACGTGGGTTACACGCAGCTTTACGGCGCGCACATTTCCTGGAGCACACCGAGCACGCCGCTGACGAAGGAGATCAATCCGAAGGCGGCGTTCGACCGCGTCTTCCGCGCGCATGTGGGCGGGCGCGGGGCGGATTCGGCCAAGGATCGCAGTGTGATCGACCTCGTGCTCGAAGACGCGAAGCGGCTTCAACAAAAGCTCGGGAAGCAGGATCAGGAAAAGCTCGCCGAGTATCTCGACTCCGTGCGCAGCGTGGAGCAGCGCATCGACTTCGACGCGAAGCGGCAAAATGAAACCGTGCAGAGCGATCCGCTCGCGGAAAAGGCCATCGCCGAACTCGGCGCGCGCATCGACGCCTACAGCGATCCGGCGCGCGTGAGCGAACGGAAGGGAAATCACACCGAGCACGTCCGCCTCATGCTCGACATCATGGTGCTCGCGTTTTGGAACGACTCGACCCGCATCTCGACCTTTATGTTTGGCAACGCCGTGAGCGGGCGGAATTTCAGTTTCCTCGAAGGCGTGAGCGGCGGGCATCACGAGATTTCGCATCATCAAAATGGCGCGGAAAAACTGGCGCAATACCAGCGCATCAACCAGTGGCACCTCGCGCAGTACGCCTACATGATCGCGAAGATGAAAGGCATCCGCGAAGGCGAAGGCACGCTCCTGGATAACTCGATGCTGATGCTCGGAGCCGGCATGCACGACGGCAACGCCCACGATCCGCACAACCTGCCCATCGTCCTCGCCGGTCGCGGCGGCGGCACCCTAGCAACCGGTCGTTCGGTCGCTTATGAGAAGAACACGCCGCTGACGAATCTCTACGTCGGCATGCTGAACCGGATGGGAACGCCGGTGGAAAAATTCTCGGACAGCACGGGAGAACTCGCGGGGTTGGCGGATGCCAAGTTTAACGGGGTGACTACCGGCTAACTAACGGTTAGGCGTCATTCGCATGTCTCGCTTTCGCATGTCTCGCCGTCAGGATGTTATTGGCAGTCGCGGGATGCTCGTCCGTCGGCACAGTCAGCAACTATCGACGAGACGTATTCCGCATCGCATACGTCGAATGGAGCAATCCGAGAGAGTTGCGTTTCCAATTCTGCGACCACGCGGCTTTATTCTGGCCAGCCGGGGAACCGCCGGTATTTTCTCCCGCAAAATGCGCATTTTTCAGGAAACAGGGCTTCATTGCCGGGTGACATAGCTTCCCTGTCAGGTAGTCAGAAGACAAAGCCGGGTAATATAAAGACCGATCTGCCCAGCAGAGGGTTTACTGAGGTGGCGGGAGGATAGACTACAGCGATCATCCTGCTGAATGCGCCGGAGGCGCTGTGGAAATTAGCCGGTGGTGAAGCGAGTCCGCGAGCGGGAACCACCGGAACCCCGCATAAAACGCGAACCCGTCCCGGAGGGACGATGGA
>JANLQB010000317.1:0-3850 GCA_031367565.1 Verrucomicrobiota bacterium | reverse complement strand
GTCACATCGCGGGTGCAAAGAACATCGACTTTCTTGATGCGGATTTTGCAAAAAAGATCGGGGAGTTGGACAAATCGAAGACGTATCTCGTGCATTGCGCTGCGGGCGGGCGCAGCACGAAATCGCTTAATTCTTTTAAGTCGCAAAAATTTTCGTCGATCCTGCACTTGAACGAAGGCTTCAAGGCGTGGGTTGCGGCTGGGAAGCCGGTCGAGAAGTAAGGCGACTACTTGATCTTCGGCGCGTCGAAGGTGGTGCCGTTCTGCGTGTGGACGGCTTTCGTCACCTTGCGGTCGCTGCCTTTGACAAACGCCACGCCTGCCTTCACCACCCGCCATTCAAACTCCGTGGCGGACTTTGGAAAGATCGGGAATTTCGGCTGGCCGGTGAGCTGCGCGATCAACGTCGTGCCGTCGCGCGTGATGGTCATTACCGCCGGGCCGTATTGATATTCGCCAACGAAGGCGTCGAGTTGCTCCGGCGTCAACGTCACCGCTTCGTCGCCGAGTTTCGGAGCCTTGAAGGTGTTGCCATTTTGCGAGTGCCGGGCGGCGATGACTTTGCCTTTTTGATCCCGGAGAAATGCGACCTGCGCGTCCGTAACTTTCCAGAAGAACTCGTCCGCGCTTTTCGGCAAAATCTCATACTTCGGCTGGCCGGTGAGTTGCGCGAAAAGATGATCGTCTTCGACTGAGACGGTCATGATTGCGCCCATGTAGTCGTAGCGCCCGGCGAATGCGGTAAAGGTTATTGGATCGACGGATTTGTCCTCGGTCAGTTGCGGTATTTTTTTGATTTCGTCGGCGAGCAGCTTTTCGGCGGCGGCGTGCAAGATTTTCGTCGGCGCAAGCTCTGGCGGCGGCGGCAACGCATTCGCCAAGACGACCACGGTGCAATGCTGGTCCGGCAGACGCAGCAGATCGCTGGACCAGCCGTTCAGCCCGCCGCCGTGGCCGATCGCGGGGAGTCGTTTGAATTCGGACATCACTAGGCCGTAGCCGTATTTCATGCCGTCCACATTTGGCGGCAACTCAATGGGCGTGGTCGCGGCTTTGAACGATTCCGCATTCATCACGCGCCCACCGAAAAGCGCTTCATTCCAGCGAAAGAGATCGCCGACCGTGGAGTAGAGCGCGCCCGCGCCGCCGGCCCAGGACATGTCCCAATCCAGCGCCGGGGTGAATTTTCCATCGCCCGTGGAATAACCGTGCGCCATGCCGGGAGGGGGATTTGCGTTCACGAAGATTCCCGTGTCTTTCATCCCGAGCGGCTCAAAAAACGTGTCGCGCAGATAGTCTCCGAACGGTTTGCCTGAAACCTTCGCGACGATTTCGCCGAGCAGGAAATACGCGGAGTTGTTGTAGTGAAAACTTGCGCCGGGCGCGAAATCGGGCGGGTCGTTTTTGAAGGATTCGATGAGCGCGGCAGGCGCGATGGGTTGGCTGACTTTCGTGAGAAAATCCGGTTTGTCCGTGTAGCTGTGAATGCCGGACGTGTGCGTCATCAAATGACGCAGCGTGACTTCGCCACCGCGCGAGAAGTCGGGGAAAAATTTCGAGAGAGGATCGGTGACGGCGAGCTCCCCCTGTTCCGCGAGTTTCAAAATCGCCGCGGCCGTGAACTGCTTGGTGATCGAGCCGATGCGAAATTTCGTCTCCGTCGTCACCGGCGTTTTCTTCTCCAAATCCGCGAGGCCGAACCCGCCTTGGAAAACAATGTTCCCATCGCGCGCGACGAGCACGGCGACGCCCGAAGTGTCGCCTTTGGTCACCTCCTGCAAATGCTTGGTCGCGCCTTCTGCAAAGGAAAGTTCCGCTCGGCAGAACGCGACGGACGCAAGGAAGACGACGAGGGAACAGGCGAACGAGAACGATTTCATAAGGGCTCGATTTAAGGGAGTCGCGAGCGTAACACTCCGGTCCGCTGCTCCAAGAACAACGATGAACTTCCCCCGCGCCTTCGCCTTTCTCGCCGTGAGCGTCCTGTGCTCCTCCGCGCTTTCCGTGGAAACGAAGGACCGCACGTTCGAGGGAAAGCACTACATGGTTTCGACGGTCGATCTGGAGAAAGAATCGCTCCAGCTTTTCCTCGGCGACGGGCGCGGCAATTACTTCAACAATTTCGAAAACATCGACCGCTGGCTCGCGAAGCGAAAACGGAAGGTCGTGTTCGCGATGAACGCCGGAATGTTTCATCCCGGCTTCGCGCCCGTCGGACTTTTCGTCGATCACGGCCGGACGATCGGGAGGCTCAATCTCGACAATGCAGAGGGGAATTTTTTCCTGAAACCGAACGGCGTTTTTTCGATCACCGACGCCGGGGCCACGGTCATCGAGTCATCGCGGTTTCCGGCGCTGGCGGCGGTCGGAGGGATTGAGAAAGTGCAACTCGCCACGCAGTCTGGTCCGCTGCTCGTGATTGATGGGAAACTGCACCCCGCTTTTCGCGCCGAGTCGCAATCACGACTTTTCCGCAATGGCGTCGGCGTCATTTCACCGAAGCGCGTCGTGTTCGCGATGGCAAACGAGCCCGTAAACTTTCACGAGTTCGCGACCTTTTTCCGTGACGGACTCGGGTGCGCGAACGCGCTGTTCCTAGATGGAACGATTTCCAGTCTCTACACGATCGACCCGAAGATACACCTCATCCGCTTCCCGCTCGGCCCGATCATCGGAATCGTCGCGCCCACCGAGTAAGGAGAAACCTTTCTCGTCCGGGGAAACTACGCGGCCGGAGCTTCCGGTGTCCCCTTGGACTTTGCGCTGAGGGCGGTCTGAAAATCTTGCAACTGCTGCACCACTTCCGGTCCGCGTTGAAGGACGGCCTTCGCCAGTTTCTCGTAATGCGCGGGATTTCTCTGCGAGAGTTCGGAGAGCGCCATGATGACGGCCAGCGTGTTGTTGATGGAGTGTCTGATCTCCCGGAACTTGTCGTGCAGGGACTCGAGTTCCTCGCGATTGATCTGTGAATTGGGGTCGGACATCTAATTACCTCTCGCGAGTGTCGGTCGGTTCTGCTTTGGTTTCGGGTTTATCACTTTCTAGGAGAATGCCCGCGCAAACTATCAAGATCACAGGTGCGCGCCAGCACAATTTGAAGAACCTGACGCTGGAAATCCCGCGTGAGAAGCTGGTTGTGATCACGGGCCTGAGCGGGTCGGGAAAGTCATCGCTCGCTTTCGATACGCTCTATGCGGAAGGGCAGCGGCGCTACGTGGAAAGTCTGTCGGCGTATGCGCGGCAGTTCCTGGATCAGATGCAAAAGCCGGACGTGGATTTCATCGAAGGGCTCTCGCCGGCGATCGCGATCGAGCAGCGCAGCAGCGGCGGGAATCCGCGTTCCACGATCGCGACGACGACGGAGATTTACGACTACCTGCGGCTGCTCTACGCGTCGGTCGGCCAGCCGCATGATCCAAAAACGGGCGCGCCGATTTCCAAACTGACGCCGCAGCTCATCGTTGATCGCATCCTCGAATTTCCGGCGGAAAGCCGCCTCGTCCTCCTCGCGCCGATCGTGCAGAGCGAGATCGGTGAGTTTCGCGATGTGCTGGAGAAATTGAAGCGCGAGGGCTTTGTGCGGGCTCGGATCGATGGCGAGATTATGGAACTCAGTGGCCCGGAACCGGTAAAACTTTCGCGGGGGGATTCGCATGTGATCGAGGCGGTGATCGACCGGCTCGTAAATCGCGACGGTGTGCGGACGCGGCTCGCGGACTCGGTGGACACAGCGTTGAAATGGGGTGGCCACAAGCTCACGGTTCTTCGCCAGCTTTCCGCGGATGCGAAGTGGACGGAGCACAAGTTCTCGACCGATTTCAGCAATCCCGAAACCGGCTTCACGCTGCCGC
>JANLQB010000294.1:0-2507 GCA_031367565.1 Verrucomicrobiota bacterium | reverse complement strand
GCGCGCCGGACAGCTCGAGCGTCTGCCCGCGCAGCACGCTGGTTGTCCCCGAATCCGCAATCCGCAATCCGCAATCCGCAATCCATTTCCCGCCACCAAGGAGCCAGTCGAGCGGCGCGGTCGTGTGCGGGGTGATCCCGTCTGGCCAGTTCTCGAAATCGTGATGCCGGATCGTGAGCGGGCCGCCGTCCGCAATCGACGCGGCGCGGGTCATCCGCGAGTAGCAGTCGGGATCGACGAAGTAGATGCGCCCGCCGACGAAAGTGTCGCGCAAATTCCAGCAGCGGACGGTGAACGCGAGCACACAAAAAGCAGCAACGAAAAGGAACCAAAGTGCGCGTTTCACGAGACCCGAATTGATTCCGACTAGAGCGCCTGTGTCCACCAATATCTTGTGGTCGCCTTTTTCAGAGGCCACAAGATTTTGTGCAAATGGCCGAAAATGGCCCGAAAAAACCCCTTGTGACCACCGGGCCGCCCCCCTAGAATTCGGGCTCGATTTTTCCCGCAAATTTTATGGCCGAACCAGACGCTCCAAAATCCGAAACCGCATCCAAAAAAAGCACGTACGACGCTGACGATTTGAGTTCCCTCAAAGGGCTCGAAGCGGTGCGCAAAAAGCCGGGCATGTACATCGGCGGCACGGACGAGCGCGCGCTGCATCATTGCGTTTCGGAAGTGCTCGATAACTCGGTCGATGAATTTCTCGCGGGGCACTGCACGCACATCGACGTGACGATTCACGCGGATGGCTCGATCTCGATTCGCGATAACGGCCGCGGCATTCCCGTGGACATCAACAAGGAGGAAGGTATCCCGGGCGTCGAGCTGGTGCTGACGCGGCTGCACTCGGGCGGAAAATACGGGCAGGGTAACTATGAATACTCAGGCGGCACTCATGGTGTCGGTGCCAAGTGTGTGAACGCGGTGAGCGAATGGTTCAAGGTGGAGGTGACGCGCGATGGGAAGATTCACGCGATGTCTTTTGCGCGCGGCACGACGGTGCAAAAGCTGCATGTCATCGCGGAGGTAAAGTCGAAGAAGCAAACGGGCACGCTCATCACGTTCATGCCGGACACGGAGATTTTTCTGGAGACGATCGAGTTTAAGACGGAGCGCATCATCACGCGCTTGAACGATCTCGCGTATATCAATGCGCCGTTGTCGTTCACCTTCTTCGACGAGCGCGTCGAGGGTGGAAAGCAGGTGCAGATCGTGCATCCGAGAGGTATCGAGGAATACGTCGGACGGCTCATCGAGAATAAGACACTCGTGCATCCGAAGCCGATCATGATCAAAGGCACGCGCGACAAGATCATCGTGGAGATCGGCCTGCACTATACCGATACCTATAACGAGCAGCTCCTTTGCTATACGAACGCGGTGCCTAACCCCGACGGTGGCACGCATAGCAGTGGCTTCCGTGGCTCGCTCACGCGCGCGATCAATCAGTATGCGAAAAACAATTCGCTACTGAAGGAGAAGGATGTGGCAATCACCGGGAACGATGTGCTGGAGGGCCTCGCCGCGGTGGTGAGCGTGAAGCATCCCGATCCGCGCTTTGAGTCGCAGACGAAGGTAAAGCTGATTTCGCCGGAGGTGGATAGCATCGTGGGTTCGATTAGTTACGAAGGCTTGATGCTGCACTTTGACCAGAACCCGAATGTCGGGAAGCGGATCATCGACAAGTGTCTCATGGCGGCGCGGGCGCGCGAGGCGGCGCGGAAGGCGCGGGAGACCGTGCGCAAAGGCGCGCTCACCGGCGGCGGACTGCCGGGGAAACTCGCGGACTGCTCCGAGCGCGATCCGGCGCTCACCGAGTTGTATGTGGTCGAGGGTGATTCCGCAGGCGGCTCCGCGAAGCAGGGACGCGACCGGCGTTTTCAGGCGATCCTTCCGATCAAGGGTAAGATCATCAACGTCGAGAAAG
The DNA here is from genome assembly GCA_031367565.1 of Verrucomicrobiota bacterium. GTDB lineage: Bacteria > Verrucomicrobiota > Verrucomicrobiia > Chthoniobacterales > Chthoniobacteraceae > JANLQB01. Next base: position 577 of record JANLQB010000294.1, on the reverse strand, counting down.
CGCGGCTCGATAAAGTGCTGCAAAACACGGAAGTCCAGACGCTCATCACCGCCATCGGCACGGGCATCGGCACGGCCAGCGGCGAGAAGGGCGACAAGGAGCAGGAAGGTACCTTCAATATCGAGAAGCTGCGCTATGGCCGCATCATCATCATGACCGATGCCGACGTGGACGGCTCGCACATCCGCACTTTGCTGCTCACCTTTTTCTACCGGCAGATGCCCGAGCTGGTGAAGCAGGGCAAAATCTACATCGCCCAGCCGCCGCTCTATCTCATCAAGCGCAAGAAGCGCGAGGAGTACGTGGACGACGACGCGCAGCTCAACAAAATCCTCATCGGCCTCGGCGCGGATGAAGTGAAAGTAAAGAACCTCGCCGACGGCAAAGTTTTCACCTCCACGCAACTCAAGGACATGCTCGAACTGCTGGAAAGACTAGCCAAGTTCAGCGATGCCATCCGGCGTCACGGCGGCGATTTCGAGTCCTATCTCGGCAAGCGCGACGCGAAGACCGGCAAGCTCCCGACCTTCATGGTGAAAGTGCGCGAGGGAAACACCGAGTGGGCGAGCTACTTCCC
>JANLQB010000293.1:0-6794 GCA_031367565.1 Verrucomicrobiota bacterium | reverse complement strand
TCCGTGAGGGCGAAAATCGGCCGGGTGATGGCGCGCTGGAGCGCGGAGGAAAGCACGAACGCGAGGATGAGCGAGCTGAGGAGGATGAGGGCGGAAATTTGCGTGTAGGAGCGGAGATGCGCGTTGAGATCCGAGAGATCGGCGCGGAGGTAAAGCGTGCCCACGCGATCGCCGTTGAGCACCACCGGAGTCGTCACCGCAAGGTGGTCCGGCGCGAACCCGGTGCCATCGGGCTCCGGTGTCGCGGGGACTTCGAGGTGTGATCCGGCGCGCAAGTATGTGGCAAACTTAGCGGCGTCCGCATTGTAAAGGCAGGCCAGTTCCACGGACGGCTTTGCACTGAGCGCGTGCAATGTTTCCGTCGCATCGTCCGCATCGGTAAAGCTTAGCGCCGCCGTGCTGTTGGTCGCCAGCACATCGGCCAGCACGCTGAAATTTCGCACCATCAAGCGGCGGAAGTTCACACGCTCATAAACAAGGAATGTCGTGCATGCCGCCAGCAGCGCGACGAGCGTCGTACCCAGCACGGCGATAGTCATCTTGCGCTTGATGGGTAAGTCGCGAAACGAATTCATGCCGGTTCGCGCTTATGGATTGACGACCCGGCTGGCGAGCTTCAGGAGCCGGGAGCTAAACGCCAGCCCGCCGTTCTGCGCCGCACGGGTGTTGATCTCGAAGCGGACCTTTTCCCCCTCCATGGTGAAACCGATGATGCCGCCCTGCTTAGCAAAACCATCGCTTTCACCCACCGTGAGAACGCTCGTCCCCGCCAGGCTCGCCAGAATCCCGGCCACGCTTCCCCGCTCCGAATTCGCGATAAAGACCACCTTGCAGTTTCGCAAGTCATCAATCTTCCGCGATCGCTTGACGCTCAATTTGCCCTGGAGCGCAGCCTCAAGCTTTCCGCCGAAGGGATCGTCGCCCAAGACTCCAACGACCCCTGAACCGCCCGCGGGCCATTTGACGAACTGCACGAAGTTATACAGGTAGGCGGCCTTCAAGTCGTATTCCGAAGCGGTCTGCCCGTACAATGCCACACTGCCGCATCCGAGCAGCCAGGCGGCGGCGGCCAACAATAACGGCACCATAGCGCTCCGCGGGAACTGTGTTTGACTAAGTTTTCTTGGGATCATCGTATTGCCTCAATACCGGGGTGGGTCTTAGTCGTAGTGAAAATCGGGGAATGCGGCCAGTCTTATGCGGCTCAGGATTCAAAATGAAAGGCGCACCCCGAGCACCCCGCTAAACGTTTCCTGCGGCCCGGCAAATGGGGTGAACTGAGTCAGGGCGTAGTGGTTGTCCGTGATATTTTTGAAATCCGCATAGAATTCGAGGTAGTCCCTTGGAGTGTATAGGATGTGCAGATTTGCCGACCACGGATTGTGCAGTTCTTCACCCAGTGTTCCGGGAGTCACATTTCGCGGAGTAGAGCGGGCGACAAGGCTCGGGGTCACAAACAGGCTGGGAGTGATCGCCCAAGTCGCTCCGAGCCGGAAGTTATGCTGCGAGATCCCCTTCAATCCGGTGGTTATCCCGGCGGTCATCTCTTCATAGGTCGTATAGGAATAGGAAAACCAGGTGCTTAAACTGCGCGTTAGCTTCGCTTTCCCGTAGAAATCCAGCCCGGCATTCCGGCTCTTCCCACTATTCACCGAGTTCACCAGTATTCGCGGGTTGGTTCCCGCGGCATCGACGAACACATTCTGTAAAAAATTGGGTTGAAGCCCGCCGTCCGAGACCAAAATCAAGTTGCTCTGGTCGCCATAGTAAAGACTCAACCCCAAGGTAAACGCCTCCTTGCTGTAAGTCAGATTCAGTTCGTGGGTCTTCGATGTCTCCGGTTGCAGCCCGGGGTTCGAAGTGGCGAGCACATCACCACGGTCGTACGTGGCATCGAAATATGGGGCCGGGGATATGTAGGCCCACGAATAACTATACTTCACAGTGAGCGCATCCGTCACATCATAGATGATCGCGCCCCGCGGTGTGTACGATGGCTCGTCGATCCGCGTGTCCTTGTCCACCCGTCCTCCGGCGACGACCTTGAGCTTCGGATTCACCTGCCATGAAAACTCGAGGTAAGCGCCGTATCGGGCAAACTCCGAATCCACCGCACGCGGAATTTCGTGCTGTGTAACCCCGTTTCCATCCTTTGTGAAATAGACGAAGCTTCCACCCTGCTGGATGATGTCGTTGTGATCGCCGGGACGCGCGCCGCCGGGGATCGTCGATTTCGGAAGGATGTCGTAGTTAGTATAGGTGCCTCCCAACAGGGCCGACAGCGAGGATGAGAAATCGACCCGGAGCGATTCCTCCACGGAGAGGCTGTGGCCATTGGCATACTTGTAGTCGTTGAAAAACCACTCCTTCGGATTGAGCGGGAAGACATAGCGGCTGACCGGATCGACTTCATACCAGTTATAGGTGACGGACGAATGAAGCTTCACCTTGTCCGTGATTTTCCAATCATACCTCGCCTCAGTCACCCACGAGGAATCCTGCCAGCGGGCCTCGGGAACGAAGGCCAGCACCGCCGGACCATAGCCTTCGCCGCTGCTGCGTTCGGATTTGCGGTACCAGGATTGGATCGAAAAGTTGCCGATCTCCAGCTTGGCAAAGGCATTCAAACCAAAATCGTTGCGCTCGGGCACCGTCCCGCTGCCTCTCGGTTTCGCGGCGTTTTTGAAGCCATCCCAATACTTCGGATACTCGCGATCCAGCCGGGTCAGGTCGGAATCGTGATACTGCACGTAGCCGTTGAAAAGGATGTTCCTCGCCGCATCGAACACCTTGCCGAAGGCGCCCCACACTTCGCGCTCCGAGTGGAACCCGGCATCGCCGCCGAGTTCGACTTCCGTTTTCCCGGAAGCGGGCGGTTGCTTGGTCTTGACGTTGATCACCGCGCTGATGGCATCCTGCCCGTAAAGGGTGGAGCCCGGTCCGTAGATCACTTCGATTTGCTCGGCCTGCCGAACGCTGAAGTCGCTGCGCAACGGAAAATACTCGCCGCCGGGTGGGTTGACCCGCATCCCGTTGACGAGCACAACGATCTTGTTATTGCCGGTGATCCCGCGCACTGCGGCCTGGGTGCCGATCTCGCTGAAGAAATTGCCCGCGAGATCCATTCCCGGCAGATCGTTCAGCACATCCTTGAGCGTCGAATAGCCGCGAAGCCTGATGTCATTCTTGTCGATGACGATAACCGTGCCTGGAGCCGCGGTCGTCTTCTCCTCTCGTTTCGATGCCGTCGTAACCGTTGCCACCTTCAGTTCCATCAGTTCTTCGAGGCTCAGCCGTTTCAGTTGTTCCGGGGAGGAGTCCGGTGCCGCGAGCTGCGCGGGTTCCGCCAGGCTGTTTGCGGGAATGGAGACGATGCAGCGGGCGGCGATACTGCCAAGGAGCAGCCAGCCTTTCATGGGAGTTGAGGGAGTAGGCATTTGGTTTTGTGGTTAGGTTTCGGACAGGCAGTTAGTTCGCATGGAAGATGGGTGCTCACGGAGAGCCGGTTCCGCGGGCGAGTTTGAGAAGCCGTGAACTGAGTTCCAGCCCCGCGCGCTGGGCCGCGCCGTTGTTGATTTCAAAACGGACGCCTGTTCCCACCATCTTAAAGCCAATGGCCCCGCCTTGTCGCGCGACTAGCTCCGTGTCTCCGACGACGAGCGTGTTCGATCCACCGATGCCCGCTACGATTTCAGCAAGGCGTGCCCGTTCGGAATTCGCGATGAAGGCGATGTGACAGTTCTTCAAATCTTCCACTCGGGATACACGCCGGACCACGATCTTTCGGCCCGAAATCACCTTACCTTTCGCCGCCTGGTCGAGCGCGCCTGCGAACGGATCGTCGCCGAGGATACCGATGACGATCGGCGTGCCCGCCGCCGAGAACGCCTTGTCCGGCCAGGTCACGAATTCCGGGAACCTCACTAGGAAGAGGGCCTTGAGCTGGTATTCCGAAACCTGCGCAAAGGCCTGCCGCGGGAGGAAAGCGACCAGCGCCATCGCGATGGAGGCCACACGACTCCATGCGGAAAGAAGGCTCATGCCCTGGAAACCGATCCTGCGCTGATTACCAGGTGAGGGTGACCGTTCCATAAATGCCGCGAGGGATTTCGCTCAGCGGGCCGCCCACGCGCGAGGCCCGGCCGAGTTCGAGGTGCTGGTCGCCGATCAGGTTCTGGCCGACGACGGCAATTTCGAGGTTCGGGCGCGGCTTCCACGCTAGGCGCGCATCGAGGGCGAAATAGCTTTTGATGCCGGGAGGCGAGCCTGGGAGGTTGTCCACGTAGCGGCCGATGAGGTCGAACTCCACCGTGCGCGAGAGATCGAAGGACGACCAGAGGTAGAATTGGTTCTGCGGGCTCTGGCCCTCGACTCCGGCTCCCTGCGCCGCGAGCGACGCCTGGTCGCTGGCGCTCAGGCCGTGCGTCTTGCTGTGCAGATGCATCTGGAGCAGCGTGTAAGCGCCGTAGAGCTTCCACCAGTCCGTGACCTGCCAGGTGACGGCCAGTTCCGCGCCGTAGGTTTCACCTTCGAGGCGGTTGACGCGGGTCACCGGGATGAAAATAGGCGCCGGGGGAGCGGTCACCTCGCCAGTGGGCAGGGCGGCGACCAGATCGTCATAGACGTTGTAGAAAAGCGCGGCATCCAGCGAGAGCTTCGGCGTGGCCTGCGCGCGGTAGCCCAGCTCGTAGGCGATGACTTTCTCGGACTGGAAACCGGTATTGCCGCGGAGCTGCGGGAAAACTCCCGGCCCGACGGGCTGGAGCGTGAACGCGAATTCGTCTTCGGCGAAAGCCGGTGTCCGCACCGCCCGCGAGACGGCCGCCCACACGCTCTGCGTCTTGGTCGGCGTCCAGAGCAGTCGCCCGGTGGGTTGCACCTCGTAGCCGGTGAAGTCGTTGTGCTCGATCTTCGAGCCCAGCGTGAGGGCCAGCCGCTCGGGCAGCAGCGTGATTTCATCCTGGAGAAACGCGCTGAAGAGATGGGTCGTCCGATAGGCAGTGACCCAGTCGATTTGGAACCCGTCGTCCGGGGCGCTTGGGAACCCATGGAAATCCACGAACCGGTAGCCGAGGCCACATGTCACCTTCTGCCGTTCGCCCAGCCGAAAGCTGTGCTGGAAATCGACATCATAGGTTTCCCAGCGGATGTGGAAGAACCCGCCCGTGCCATTCCGATCATTGCGGTCGTAGTAGAGCTGGAGCGCCCAGTTGGAATCCTTGTCCACCTCATGCGTCCAGCGGCCGAGCACGTTCCCGCTGCGTTGGATCTGGTCATCCACGGTGACGACCGTGAACGGCGGCATCGCCAGGGGATTCGGCCTCTGCTGACCGCCCGCGGTGTAATACCAGTCGCCCTGGAGCGTGACCGTGTCGGCAGTGGTCGGCGTCCAGTCGAAGCGCAGACCGGAGCGGTATCCGCGCCAGTCGTCGTCCGTCTGCCGCGAGGGATTGAGGATCGCATCGAAGGCCGTGTAGGTGTTCTCGCGCTCGAACCATTTCCCGTAGGCGCGGTAGGTGAGATGATCGCCGATCTTCCCGCCGAAGCGGATGTTGGCAAAGCCGCGCTCGAAGCTGCCGCCTCCCGCGCTGAGGAGCCCGCCCTGCGTCTCCTTCGAGGACTTGGTGATGATGTTGATGATGCCGTTGACCGCGTTCGCGCCCCAAATGCTCGCGCCGGGCCCGCGGATCACCTCGATGCGTTCGATGTCGTCGAGCACGTAGTCCACCGAGTCCCACTGCACGCCCGCGGAAACGGGGTTATAGACCGCCCGCCCGTCCACCTGCACCAGCAGCTTGGTGCCGAAGCGCTCGTTGAATCCGCGCGCGCTCACGGCCCATTTGCTGGAATCAATCCGCGCGACGTTCATCCCCGGAACCATGCGGAGGATTTCGGGAAAAGTGGTCGCACCCGAGCGATGGATCATCTCCTGCGTGATGACGAAAACCGCCGCGGGCGACTGCCCCACCGTGCTCTCGCCCCGCGAGACGGTGGTGACGCGCACATTCATTAACTCCTCGATGCTCGCGCCGGCCAGTGCGCCCGGCAGCGCCGCACCCTCCACGCGCACGTCGCACAAAACGGCGGCGATGCTCACGCCCAGCCATCGGGCGACGGTCCGAAGTCGCGGTCGATCCATGAAGGGCAACCGATGGGGAACTGCGGTGACGGGGTGGATATCGCGCATAACATGTACCTCTTTCATTCTAAGACCTGGACTTAGCAGACCCGCTAATGCCGGTTTTCACCAAAATTGAAAAGCACTAACTCTCGCACCGCACAATTTACTTCACTCCCGTTCGGTCGAAATGACCGGCCTTCTATTTCGCCCGGAGTAATTGCCGAATTTGCACGCCCGTGTTTTCCAGCGCATCCAGAGAGCGCAGTTTTCCTTCGCGATCCAGCAGCCAGACGGTCGGAAGCGAGTTGATGCCAAAGGTGCGGATGAGCGGGCTTTCCCAGCTTTTTCCGTCGCGGATAATGGGCCAGGTGACGGCGTGCGATTTTAGGAGTTCGCCGAGGGGTTCGGGTTTGGAGTCGAGGCTGACGCCGATGAGTTGGACGTGGTCTTTTGGGAAAGCGGCGAGCGTCTTTTTTAACCTATCGAGCGCGAGGATCGACTGCGGGGACCAGGTGGCGAAAAAGGCGACGACGACGACGCGACCGCGATGGTCGGCGAGGTCGATGGGTTTGCCGTCGGTCGAGGGGCCGGCGAGCGCGAGGACTTCGCCGAAGAGATCGAGACGGCGGAGGTCGTCGTCGATGCGGGATTTCGTTTCCTCGTCGTTGGCGAG
>JANLQB010000263.1:0-5883 GCA_031367565.1 Verrucomicrobiota bacterium | reverse complement strand
GTAGGTTACTTTCATAGGTTGTTCCAGTATTTGGTTATTTTGCTTGTTCGATAAATGGTGACCACGGTCAGCGGATCGGTGATCTCGTTCACCATCACGCGCAGAAGATACGACTTCCCGCCGATGGTGACACGCGATTGGTAGCAGAGAATTCCTTCGTGACCGGGCACCTTTTGTTCCGGCTGGGACAGGACATCCTCCAACAGAGCGACGGAGATTTGTCGGCGGTCGAGTTCTTCGCGAGCATGGGCGGAGAGTCGATATTTCATTTTGCCTCTGTGGCCTGAGCGAATCCCAAGCTTTGGAAATTCGCCTTGATCGCTTGCTCCAGCTTTGCCGACTCAGCGAACTGTCCGTTCAACTCCGCAACAAATCGCGCCATCTTCTCCTCGAAAGGCTCGCCGTCGTCTTCGACATCTTCCGCGCCGACATAGCGGCCGGGCGTGAGGACGAAGCCGTGCGCGGCGATTTCTTCGGTCGTCGCGGATTTGCAGAAGCCGGGAACGTCGGCGTGATCGGCGCTGCGTTTCCAAGTGCGGAAGGTGCCGATGATCTTTTCCAAATCCTCCGCGGTGAAGGCGCGCAGGACGCGGTCGATCATGGTGCCGAGCTTGCGGGCGTCGATGAAGAGGGTCTGGCCGGAACGGTCGCGGTAGGTATCACCGCCGGTGCGGCTCGCAGCGCGGGCCTTTTTGCTCTTCGTGAGGAACCAGATGCAGGCGGGAATCTGGGTATTGGTGAAGAGCTGGCCGGGGAGCGCGACCATGCACTCGACGAGGTCGGCCTCAATGAGGGCGCGGCGGATTTCGCCCTCGCCGCCGGAGCCGCTGCTCATGGAGCCATTGGCGAGGAGGAGCGCCATGCTGCCCTGCGGCGCGAGGTGATGGAGCATGTGCTGGAGCCAGGCGAAGTTGGCGTTTCCCCGTGGCGGCGTGCCGTAGCGCCAGCGCGCGTCGCCCTCCAGCTTCGCGTCCCACCATTCGCTGATATTGAACGGCGGATTCGCCATCACGAAGTCAGCGCGGAGATCGGGGTGCTGGTCGCTGGTGAAGCTGTTGGCGGGTTCCTTGCCGAAATTGAAGTCGATGCCGCGGATGGCCATGTTCATCGCGGCGAGGCGCCAGGTGGTGGGATTGCTCTCCTGCCCATAGACGGAGAGATTGCCCAGCTTGCCGCCGTGCTCCTCGATGAAGCGTTCGCTCTGAACGAAGAATCCGCCCGAGCCCATGGCCGGATCATAGACGCGGCCCTGATAGGGCTCCAGCATCGCGACGATGAGCGAGACGATGGATTTCGGCGTGAAATACTGGCCGCCCTTTTTCCCCTCTGCGAGGGCGAACTGGCCGAGGAAGTATTCGTAAACGTGGCCGAGGATATCCTTCGCGTGCAGGTCGGCGTGCTCGAAGGGGATGGTGGCGATGAGGTCGATGAGACTGCTTAAGTTCGCCGGGTCGATCTGGAGCTGGGTGTAGGTCTTATTGAGGACGCCCTTGAGCTTCGGGTTCTCCTTCTCGACGGCATCGAGCGCGTCGTCGATGAGCTTGCCGGTGGAGGTGATTTTATAAGTAGTCTTCTTCCCGTTGGTGATCTCGATCTCCGTGCCGGGTGGGAGTTTGGCGCTATCCTGCAGCGTCTTCCACCGGGCGAGCGCGGGCACCCAGAAGACGTTCTTCTCGAGGTAGTAATCGCGCTCTTCCTGCTCCTGGTGGATGACCTGAGCATAGTCGGCTGCTGAGCCCACCTCCGCGGGATCGAGGAAATAGTCGCTCTGCGGATCACGAAGCTGCACCTCGATTTCCGCCTGCCGCACCGCGAAGGAATCGGAGACGTATTTCAGGAAGATCAGGCCCAGGACGGCGTGCTTGTAAACCGCCGCGTCGAGATTGGCGCGGAGCCGGTCAGCGGCGGACCAGAGCTTTTTGTCGAGGTCGCGGAGGAACTGCTGGGCGGAGTCGGTGGGCATGGCGCGATGTACTAAACGGCAAGGCGTCGCCGCAGGACAAGCGAACATCCTCGGGTCCGCGAAGCTTGACCGGACGCCGTGGTCTGATTGGTTGTGCGACCAAAATGTCGCCTGCATCGAATCCACCTGTGCCGCCGGGCTCCTGCACGCCTGACGAGCACGTTTTGCATCGCCGCCTTTTCATCAAAGGGCTCGCGGCGACGGGCGCGGCGGCGGTGACGAGCTTCACCGGGCTTTTCACGAATCCGGCTTTCGCGCAGGCGGCGCAGCGGGCGCAGAAAAATGTGATTCTGCTCTGGCTGTGCGGCGCACCGAGTCAGTTCGAGACTTGGGATCCGAAGCCGGGTCGGCCGAGCAGCGGGCCGTTTGGGAGTATCCCGACTTCGATTCCCGGTGTGCATTTTTCCTCACTCATGCCGCGCTGCGCGACGATCGCGCACGACCTGAACATCATCCGCTGCATGCACACGAAGCAGACGGAGCATTTGCAGGCGATCAATCTGCTCACGCGGGGCAATCCCGATCGCGCGGGCTTCACGCGGCCCACGCTCGGCGCGTCGATCTCGTCGGCGCTCGGGCGGCTCGATACCGCGCTGCCAAATTTCATCCTGCTCGATCCGAATCCCGAGGGGAACGAATTCAAGGAATACAAGGCGAGCGATCTCGCGGGCTGGCTCGGGCCGGAGCATGCGCCGGTGCGGCTCGGCGGCAGCTACACGCAGCTCGGTCGCGCGGCGGATGCGCTTTCCGATGACCGGGAATCGCGCGATGCATTGCGCCGTTTTTTCGCGCGGAAATACGAGAACGAACGCCAGAGCCGCACGGCTGCGGGACAAAACGCAGCCTTTCAAAAAGTGAAGGGGCTCATGGCGAGCGCGCCGCTTTTTGACCTCGCAAATCTCCCCGAAAAAGATCGCGCGCGCTACGGCCCCGGCACGTTCGGGATGCACACGCTGATGGCGAGAAACCTCGTGGAAAAGGGCGCGCCCTTCGTGATGGTCGCGAACGGGATGCCTTGGGACAACCACGTCTTCCAACACGAAATCCACCAGATGCTCGTGCCGGAGCTCGACCGCATTTTGCACTGCCTCATCACCGATCTCACCGAGCGCGGAATGCTCGATCACACGCTCGTCATCGCGATGGGTGAATTCGGTCGCACGCCGTGGCTGAACGCGGCGCGCGGGCGCGATCATTATCCGAATGCGTGGAGCATGATGATGACGGGCTGCGGGCTGAAGCGCGGCGTCGTGGTCGGCGGGACGGATGCGGATGGCGTTGATCCCGACGGGCGCTCTTTTAATGAGCAGAATCTTTTCGCAACGATCTTCAGCGCGCTCGGGATCGATCCTTATGCGGAATACGATTTGGCAAACATGCCGACCTTCCACCGCGTGGAAGATCGCGCGGAGCCGATTCAGGAGGTGCTCGCGTGAAACTGGAAAAGCCCCGCGACATTTCCCTGCCGACCGGCGTGCTCGGTCTCGCGTCCACCGCTGACAGCGCGCGCCTTTTCGCGGCGTGCATGGACGGGCAGATTTTTGAAGTCGATCCCGCGAGCGGCGCGGCGACCGCGTTTGCCGAAAAGCACGCGAGCTACGCGTCCGGTTGCGTGCTGCTGCCGGATGGAAAGACGCTGATCTCTGCTGGCTACGATGGTGTTTTGATGTGGCACGACGTGGAAACGCGGAGCGTGATTCGACGCGTGAAGGCGCACGATTTCTGGTCGTGGCAGATCGCGCTTTCGCCGGATGGCGGACGCATCGCGACGGCCTCGGGCCAATTTTTGGCAGGCAGCGAAAAGTATGAGCCCGCGCCCGCTGCGGAACCGACAGTGAAGATTTTCGACGCGCACACCGGCGATTTGCTGCGCGCGCTTGCACCCATGCCGCCGGTGCTGAGTGTCGCGTTTTCGCCGGATGGCCAGCACGTCGCGGCGGCAAATCTGATGGGTGAAGTGAGCGTGTGGGATGTCGTTTCCGGCGCGCAGGTGGCGCAATTTAAGACGCCGGATTTCACGAGCTGGGGCATCATTAAGAGCCCGCACTATCTCGGCGGCATCTACGGCCTCGCCTTCGCGCGCGACGGCGCAAGCCTGCTCTGCTGCGGCATGGGACCGATGGGCGATCCGATGGCCGGCAATGGCAAGCAGACCTGGCAGCGCTGGGCCTGGCGCGAGGCACCGCCGAAGATGCTGGAGCAAATCCACGACGGCGAACACGGCACCGGCCTCATGGAAACGCTCGCGCATTCGCCCGATGGCAGCGCCTTTCTCATGGCGGGAAAGCAGGCACAGGGAACCTGGAACGCGGCGATTTTTTCCACGACGGATGGGAAGCTAATTGCATCGCTCGACACCAAATCGCGCGTGACCCGCAGCGTTTTTAGCGTGGACGGTAAAACGCTTTTCCTCGCCGCTGCGACCGGCCAGCCCGCGCGCGACAAGGAGGGGAAATGGCCGCATTACGGCAAGATCCACGTCGTCCCCGTCACGGCCTGACGCCGAGCTTGCCGATGCGAAGCAGGCGGGTAAAATTCGTCCCCATGAAATCCCCGCAGCGCATCTGCTGATCATGGAAAAGCCTTACCTCCAAAACCCGTTTCCCCCGCCGCCGCGTCGCATCGGTGCTTCGCTGCTGTTTTTCACCGTCGCCGCCATCGCGCTCGCGGGATGTGGGTATCTCATCTGGACGATGGTCGCGCCGGAATCGACGCCGGCTCTTTCCGCCCCGAGGCCGACCGGGGCGGCGCAGTCCGAAATCGCCACGATGGCCGCGCAGATCGGCATCGTGCGGAAAAGCGTGGGTCGTTACCCGACGGAAGCGGAAGGACTCGACTCGCTAGTGCAGCGACCGGTGGGCCTTCCATCCGAGGTCTTGTGGCCAAAGCTGCGGACGAACGTGCCGCGCGATCCGTGGGGAAATCCTTACGAGTATGAAGCGGTGCCCGGCAATCCGCCGACCTGCCGCATTTTTTCTACCGGCCCGAATACGACCGATCCTTCGGACGACATTTCGCAAACGCTTCCCGCCATCCCTCCGGCGGAAGCGCCTGCGCCAGCCGAAGCCCCAGCGGGTGCATTGAAATTCCGCTGACGGACTCTGGAACTCGCGGCGGCAACTGCTCTACTGCGGGCGTGTCCGCCACTCTCGCCAGATCCGCCCGCCGTGTCGTCCAGCGCCTTCAAGAGGCTGGTCACACCGCGCTTTTCGCGGGCGGATGCGTGCGGGATAAATTGATGGGCGTCGAGCCGCACGATTATGACATCGCGACGAGTGCGCGGCCCGAGCAAGTGCAGGCGATTTTCGATCGCACGTTCGCGGTTGGCGCGCATTTCGGCGTGGTCGTGGTCGTGTATGCGTCGGATCAATTTCAGGTCGCGTCCTTCCGCGCGGACGGCGTGTATCTCGACGGGCGGCGGCCCGAGAGCGTCACGTTTGCCACGCCGGAAGAAGATGCGCAGCGGCGCGATTTCACGATCAATGGGCTCTTCTACGATCAGATCCGCGAAGATCTCGTGGATTATGTCAACGGCCAGCGCGATCTCGCGGCGAAAGTCCTGCGTGCGATCGGCGATCCCGCCGCGCGCTTTCGCGAAGACCGCTTGCGACTCCTGCGCGCGGTACGGTTCGCGACCACGCTGGATTTTGAAATCGAGCGAGAGACGTGGAAGGCCGTGCAAAAAAGCGCGACACACATCGGCGAAGTCAGCGCCGAGCGCATCCGCGAGGAGTTGGTGAAAATCTTCCTCTCGCCGAATCGCGCGCGCGGATTCGATTTGCTCGATGCGAGTGGCTTGATGAAAGAAGTGCTCCCCGAGCTTGATGCGCTCAAGGGTTGCGAGCAGCCGCCGCAGTTTCATCCCGAGGGCGATGTGTTCGTTCACACGCGGATCATGCTCGGGCTGCTCCCCGCCGAGG
>JANLQB010000694.1:0-1813 GCA_031367565.1 Verrucomicrobiota bacterium | reverse complement strand
CGGATTCGCCGCGTCGATGACATCGCGCGTTTCCATCGAGCGCGATTGATCGGCGAGAATGAGCAGCGTGGGCTTGGTGTCCGGTTGGAAAACTTCGCGCCATTCCGGTTGGTTCAGCGTGATCGCAATGCCGATCGCGATCAGCAACCGCAGTGCCTCCAGCATTCCCACCGCCGTCCGAAACCCACTCCGCCGCCAAGCCATCCAGCCGAGCATCACGACGATCGCGACGAACGCCACGGACACCGCAATCGAAGTCGGCGTCGGCGTGAAGACGAGTGATTGGCTGGCCGTTTTCATTCCGGTAAACCTCGCGAAATTGGGGCTCGCAAACGCAGCTCACGGCCCGGAGGGCCAAAGGAAATTAGCCGGTGGTGAAGTGAGGAACGAACGCAACCACCGGAACCCGCAAGCAAAACGGATGCGCCCCGGAGGGTGCGCCGGAAAGCATGGCGAAACCTTCCGGCGCCCCCTCCGGGGCGCATCCCCTCTTGTGGACGTTGTCCGGTGGTTCCCGCTCGTTCCTCGCTCCACCACCGGCTAATTTCCGCGCTGCCTCCGGCAGCCGCTAACCCGCTCGCGCGTCGCAGGAATTGCGCGAATCGCACAGATGCTGATGCGTGGCGTGAAGCGTTCATGCAACGGTCCCGGCGGTTTCGGGTTCACGACGGAAACGCTCGGGCTCCACCACGCGCTCGCGGCGGGGCGGCATGCAGAGCAGTGCTTCGCCCACGATTGCGATGGCCATCGCGAAGAGGAACGTGCGCCAGATTTCGTTCGTGAGGCTGCGGCCTTCTTTCAGCGTGTCGGTGATCACCCGGAAATCGAGGCCGGCGAAAAGTTCATTCACCGCGGGGATCGAGAGCGTCTGCGGATCGTCTTCGCCGCGCGGACGGTTCAGCGCCTGCCACCGATCCTCACTGCCGACGACACCCGCGCGCAGCGGCAGATTTGTCGAAAGCACTTCCTCACTTTTCGGATCGACGCGCTTCCATTTCGTCGGATCGCTGCCGAGCACATTTACGGCGGCGAAGGCCTGCTGTGCCTTGCCGAGCGTGGCGGAGCCTTGATCGAGCGCGCGGTGCAGCAGCGCGAACATCACCACGCCATCGCGCGCCAGACTCGACGCTCCCGGCGCGGGCAGCGTGCCGAGAAAATACACGCCGCCGCCATGCTCCGTGGACGAACGCATGAGCAGCGGAGCCTGCCCGGCCACGCGCGCGAGCGGCACGCCGTCGCCGACGATATTGCAGCGCCGCGTGATCTCCAAAGTGCCGACCGGCAGCGCGGTCGTGTCGCGGGTATTTGCGAGCAAGTCCGCGTCGTTCCGCCACCACTCGACGGTCTGCGCTTCTTCCTTCCAGGTGCCCCAGCCGAGGCCGAAGAGCTTCGTTTCCTCCGGCGCATCGGGCGGGAGAAAAAGGATCGTGCGCCCGGAAGCCGCGTGCGCCGCGAGTTGCGAGGCGATGGGGAGATCGGGATTTGGGAGCGCGGCCTGCCAGACGATGAGCGCGGTGTCGGCCCACGGGATTTCCGCCGCGCGGCTCGCGTTCAGTACGGTCGCGACGTATTTCCGCGAGGGCTCGACCGCCGCCGAGAGTGCCGCTTTTAACGGGCCGATCTGTGCCTCGTCGTCCGACACGATCACGGAATACAGCGGCGCGGGTTCATCGAAGACGAAATGGAAAACGTTGTTCGGCGCGGAGGCGTCGGCGGGGAGTTCGACGCGGCCCCAGCCGCGCACAGTCGTCTGGTCGATCGGGATCGCGTAGGCCTGCAAGACGAGCTGGTTTTCTTTCATCGTCACCTTCGC
>JANLQB010000250.1:0-14131 GCA_031367565.1 Verrucomicrobiota bacterium | reverse complement strand
GCCCCAAGCCAGCACCGATCCATCACTTTTGAGCGCCACGGTGAAAAAATCGCCTGCGGCGATTGCCGTCACCCCGGAGAGCGCTGCGGCGGGCACCGTCGTCTCGCCGTGAAAGTTATCGCCCCAAGCCACGACCATCCCAGTGTTCGTGAGCGCGACCGAATGAGTAGCTCCGGCGGCGATCGCGATCACCCCGCTCAGGCCACCGGGCACCGCGGTCTGGCCATTGGAATTGTCGCCCCAGGCGATCACTGTCCCGTCGCTCTGGAGTGCCAGGCAGTGATCGTCGCCCGCGGCAATCGCCGTAGCTGAGTTTATCCCCGGCGGCAGCACAATCGCGTTGTTGACGTCGTCGGTGTAGCGGCCCCAGACGGAAACATTGCGCAGCGGCGTGCCGAGCGGGTCCTCGACCGAGATCTCCGGCACCACCGGGGCCACGGAAGTGCCGATCAGCGGGATGTCGATGGTGGATCGGTCGGCGTCGTCGCTGACCACGCCCAGCATGCTGCTCCGCGGCCCGGCCGTATTCAACGGGCTGAAGCCCACGGTGTACGTGAACTGGCCGCCCACGGGAATGGTGGTGGGCTGGAGGAAGGGGATACTCGCGTCAAAGCCATTGGTGTTCTGCCCGGTCAGGTAGGAGATGGTGAGCGGGGAGTTGCCCGTGTTTTTGAAAGTGAAGGTCTTCTGCGTTCCGGGCGGCGAGCCATTCGTGACCCGATTGCCGAAATCAACCGCGTGCGTCGAGCGGACGACCGCGAACGACCGATTCTCGCCTGCGGCGATGGCGATCCCATTGGTGCCGGTCTGGGAGACGCTGGTCAGTCCCAGCGGCACCAGGGTCTGGCCTCGGGAGTTGGAGCCCCACGCCAGCACACTGCCGTTACTGTTAAGGACCACGGAGTGATTCCGCCCCGCGGCAATCGCGATTCCCGAGTTGAACTGCTGCGCCGCAGGCACCGTACACTGGCCGAAGGTGTTGTCGCCCCAGGCCACCACCGACC
This sequence comes from Verrucomicrobiota bacterium, assembly GCA_031367565.1. GTDB lineage: Bacteria > Verrucomicrobiota > Verrucomicrobiia > Chthoniobacterales > Chthoniobacteraceae > JANLQB01. Next base: position 13,127 of record JANLQB010000250.1, on the reverse strand, counting down.
CATTATTCTTGAGCGCAAGCGTGTGGTTCCCGCCAGCGGCGATCGCGATGACCCCGCTGCGCGCCTCCAAAGGCACGGTCGTCTTACCGCTTTCATTCGAGCCCCACGCGACGACCGCTCCGTTGCGTTGGAGCGCTGCGATGTGAGATACCCCGGCGGTAATCGCGATGACTTCGCTCAGCCCTGCGGGCACCGTCCCCAGATAGACGGTGTTGCCCCAGGTCACGACCGTTCCATCGTTTTTGAGCGCCACCGCGAAAGCCCCACCTGCGGCGATGGCGATGACGCTATTCAGGCCGGGAGGCACGTTTGTTTGTCCCCAGAAGTTGTCGCCCCAAGCCACCACCGTCCCATCGTTCCTCAGCGCGACACTATGACTTGCGCCGCAGGCAATCGCGCTCACTCCGCTCTGAGCCGAAGCTGGAACCGCCGATTGGCCAAGGTAGTTGCTACCCCAGGCCAGCACCGTTCCGTCGCTCTTGAGCGCCAGCGTATGTTGATCGCCCACCGCCAGCGCACTGACCTCGCCCAAGTTCGCCGGCGGAGTCGTCTGGCCGAGGCCATTCTCGCCCCACCCGACGACGGTGGCACCGAGTAGTGGCGTGCCGGCGGGCTGCTCGACGACGATCCTCGGTGCCGTCACCGTGACCGTTAGGGTATAAGTCTTCACCGTGGCCACTTCAGGCGCCGGTGGCGCCGGTGCGGTGACCATGATTTCGACCGTGTTACTTCCGACATTGAGCGCGAGAGGAACACTCTTTTTTCCGAGCAGGACGCCGGAGGCGATCAACGGGTAGGGACGGCCATTTACCCGCACTTCAATGCGCGCGTGATAATCCGCAGCCTGGGCGGTAATCGTCATGCTCTTCACCCCAGTGGGCAAAGCCATGGTATAAGCCGTGAGTTGCGGATTGAAAGCGGGACTTAGCGCTCCGCCGCTAACGTGCAGCGACCCCAAGTTTGCGTTGTAAGGGTAAGTCACGTCCCACAGACTGCGGCGGATCAGCCCTGGCTTCGGGGTCCCGATTTCTCGCTGATATTCAGTGAAGAGCTCAATACCAATCTCTTCAACCCGCACCGTGTATTGGTTCTTTAGATAGTCTCCCATACGTCCACCGAAGAATAACCATTCCGGCGTCGTCGTGGCCACGCTCGGCCACGCCGAGGAGACGATCATGTGTTGCGCGGAATCCCATAAATTCCAAACCGGGCCGTCACCCGTCACATCATAGAGCTCGACGTGAACAAAACCCGTATGGGCAGCGGGATCATAGACCTGGGTGCCGGTGGAGAGGTAGTTCGCATGGGTGCGAATCCCGGGGTAGATGATCGGTCTTCCCCCTGGGATGGCGTGCGCCAGACGGGGGTCGGATCCCGCTACTTCTTCAACCCCGCTGTGCCGCGAAAGGACGGCACTGGCGAGCGAACTGACCCCAGGAGTCCAAACGTTCTTGGTGGAGATTCGGACATGGACTTCTTCCCAGTCGGAGAAATGTTCGCCCATCGTCCCCGTGGGGTCTAGTAACTCATCGAGAACGAGAGCCGCGATCGTGAGGTGAGAATGCCCGGCCCCGTTGTATGGACAGAACATCCAGAACTGGAGTTCCGTAAGCACGCCCTGATAGGGTTGGACGCGGACGTAGGCTTTCGCCCGGCTCAGGTTTCCCGGTTTGAGCGCCCGCGAATAGCTGATCTGATAGGAGAAATGGGGATCGTTGGCCTTTGGATTGGCCAACACGCTCTGCACATCGTCCAGAATGGTGCTCGCAGAGGTCGTCCTCTGATTCGGAAACGACGGACTCCAGTGATCGAATTCATATTTATCCGCATCGGTGTAGCCCTCACCGGGCCGGTTGAAATCCACGCCGTTCACAGGAAAGACCGTCCCCCAGCTCAGGTGGGTGTTGGGGTCATTGAGAATCGCCGCAGGATCGTCCGGCAGGAATGGCTCGTCGGGATGAAACCTGATTTGCGGACCGTACTGGGAAATCAGTTGCTCCAGTTCCGCGTTAGTAGGGACTGGCAGCGGCACCACCGCTGAAGCTCTCAAGCAATAGAACGGTCCAGCCGGCGGGTCATAACTGCCATTCGAGACAAATGCACCCACATCGATCGCGCCGACGGGAGCGACAATCTTCCAAGAGTTAGAATTCGTGCTGGCACCGGTATAAGCACTGCTCCAAAGGAGCTCGCCGATGGATGCCTCGACACACAGGTCGCTCCGCACGCACACCACAGAAGTCAGCGCCGGGGCGGTGGAACTTCCAGTCACCACATCCCCCAGAGTCCGATAGCCGGTCGGAGGGACCGGCCGCCAGAAATAGCCGCTCAAACTCGCACCAGTGCCTGAATCCTGCCAGATCAGGGTGAAACCCACGGGGTAGGCAAACGCGGTCCCGGTTAGTTTTTTCGCCACCACCATCCCTGGGTTTTGGGAATGAAGCGGTCTCCCGATGTGGCAGAGAGCCTCGATATTCTGGCCGGCAGGGTAGCGCGCCCTCCAGAAACTCACGTCCGTTTTCGCTCCACTCCCCGCGTCGTTCCAATCCAGGTCTGTCTGGTCGGTGTAAAACAACTCAATCTCCTGCGCCTGGCTGGCCGGCCGCGCGAGAAACAGCGAGGTGAAAAGAGCGAGCGCCAGCAGGGAGCGCCTGGCGAGTGATAAGAGGAAAGTTTTCATTTTGAGTGGGTCGATTTTCGCGACGTTGGAATGGATGGCTTCAACAGGGACTCACGGGATTTCCCGGCGGGCGTTATGCGGTTTCTGGAAACTTTTTTCTCGCGACTCGGCACGACGTTCGCCAACCGTCGCCACAACCCGGAACGAACCGTTCCGTCACTCCGCCGGCACCTCGAAGGCCTCGATCGGATAAAACGGCGCGCAGTGCAGGAGCACGGTGTCGCCACCGCCGAACTGCATCCAGTTGCGCGACCGCGTTCCGGTGACCAGCTTGAGCCGCTCCCGGCGCGGTTTCGTGGACTCCGTTTTCGCCGACCAAAGGGTAATGATGCCGCCGCCGGCGGTGGCGACGATTTCGCCGGACTGGGAAACGGTCAGCGCGGTGATGTCGGTGGTGTGTGCTTTCCAGTGTTCGGCGGCCAGCTCCCGGCGCGTGGCTACGTCGAACACGCGCACCCACCCATCGACGTTTGCGACGAACAGACGCGCGCCATCCTGGCTGAAGGCGCAGGCGGTGTCGTGAGTCGCCGGTTCGTGATCGGGCACGAGTTTTATGGACGGGAGGGTCAGATCATCGGCGGAATACAGGCGCACGCGGCTGCCTTTGAAGCCGGTCACGGCGATGGTTTTTCCGTCGGGCGAGAGGTCGAGCCACCAGCCGGGGATGGGGCTGAATTGCATTCCCTGATCCGGCGTATCGCGCGTGCGGTGCGTGGCCATGTCCACCACGAGCAGTTTGCCAGGCTCCAGCACGACGACGCGCCGCTCGTCGTGGGACACGATGCTGTGGATGATTTGGTGGAAGCCATAGATGCTCGGCCCGCCAGGTGCCCTCCACCGTTCCTGCACGCTGGAGGGTTCGGTCTCGGGGGCGGGATGCGTTTCATAGCAGATCACGTCACCCGTTTTGCTCACCCGCATCAGCGCGCGGCCGTCGTTGAAGGCGGCGAGGCCCGTCTCACCTTCGGAAAATTTCGTACGCAGATTTCGTCCGCGATTCCACAGGCTCGGGAGACCGTCCGTGCTCGTGCGATAGAGTACCTGGTTTCCGTCCTGCGAAGCGGTCGGGTGATACCATTGAGAGTGAGTGTCCACCTCGGACCGCCGCTGCTGCAATGGCGTGCGCGAAGCCAGCGGCCAGCGGCGGACGGTGCCGTCGTCGCTGGCGGTCACGAACGCCGATTTTCCCGGTAGAAAAGTCGGGTCGCGCGGCGCGGCTTCGTGGCCGAAAAGAAATCCCGTCCGACCATTCTGAGCCGAGCGCGTGAGCAGGCGCAGCGGGGGATCGAACGGACCGCCTTCGAGGTAGGGTCTGCCTCCACTCGGTTCCCCGTCGTCGTATCCCGCGCCCGGTGGTGGATAGGGCTGGAGAAACTTCCAGGTCAGCATCCACTCATCCCGCCCCGCGATGGCGAGCAGCGGTTCCTCCGGGCAAAGCGCGAGAACGGGCGGCGAACCCCACGTTTGCGCGAAGACGCTGCGTCCGCTCGATAGATCCATCACGCGGACGACGGCGTGGTCGCTGTGCTGCCACGATACCGCGAGACGCGCGCCGTCGGCGGTGAACGCGATACTTTTCACCTGTCCGCCATCGCCAGGGAGCGTCTGTGCAGGCGGACCCGCGAATCCATCGGCGACCGGGAAGACCAGGACGTCGCTGCCACCATGCTTCACGAAGGCGAGGCGTGTTCCGTTTTCAGAAACGGCGAACGGGCCGGTGAATCCACGCGGTGGGAGAGGCGTGAGTGCGCGGGTGGCGAGATCAAAAATCCACGCGGTCTCCTCCCAAGTGTCCGGCCCTTTTTTCGAAGAATCGTAAACCGGATCCCACCCATAGATCAGTTGGCCGGCACTCAACCAGCAAGCGTTGGCACCGACCGCGTGCGCGGTATGGATGGCGGTGCCGGAAGCCGTTTCCACAATCAGCATCTGATCGCCCTCCGCCGCGAAATAATGACGCCCGTCCGGCGCGAAGCCCAACTGCCGAAAACCTGCCTGCCCCAGTGCCGGTTTTTTCGCGAGGTCAGGAACGCGCCCCGCCTTCTCCGCCGCGCCCGTGTCAGGATCGAGCGCGTGCAATTGGCGATCGTCCGTGAGCACCATCACGCGGCCCGTGGCGCGATTGAGCGAAAGACATTTCGGCACCGCTCCGGCAAACGTGGCCGTCCAATCCTCATCGCCACGACAAAGCCCGTGGACCAGCCGCCACTCAAAGCCGCGCCGCGCCAGATCAATCTTCGCCAGCGTCCGCCGCGCTGCGCCAAAATCGAATCGCTCGCGCTCGGCCAGCGCGTTGGAGACCGTGGCGAAATAAGCATCCTCCTCCGCCGCATCGCGCGCCACGCTGGCGGCGGCGGCCGTGTGCTCCGCCCGACGCCACAGCACGACGCTCGCGATACTACCGGCGAGCACCGAGATGAGCAGCGCCGCCATCGCCGTCACGCGCCACGGATGCCGCCGCATCCAGCGCCCGACGCGCTCGCCCGACGTGACGCGCCGCGAAAGAATCGGCTCACCGCGCAGCCACCGCTCCAGCTCTTCCGCGAGAAAAGCCGCGCTCCGCAAACGCTTCGCGGGATCCTTTTCCAGACAGCGATGGGCGATCGTGGCGAGGTCGGCGGGCCGCGAATCTTGCGGCCCCTTCCGACCCTCAAAAAGCGCCCCCGGCTCCGTCTCCCCGATCTTCCGAAATATCTCCGCCGATGACTCCCCCGCAAACGGCACGCGCCCCGCGAGCATCTGATAAAGCATCACGCCCAGCGCCCACACATCGCTCGCCGCTGTCACGTCCTTCACCCGCCCGGCGGCCTGCTCGGGCGACATGTATTGCGGCGTGCCGAGGTGCGCGGTCGAGAGCGTCAGGCCACTGTCCACGTCCGCCATTTTTGCGAGACCGAAGTCCGTGAGCATCGGCTCGCCCACTGCATCCAGGAGCACATTGCCTGGCTTTAGATCGCGGTGAAGTACGCCACGTTCGTGCGCGTGCTGTACCGCCCGCGCCAGCTTCGCCGTCAAACGCGCTGCGTCCTGCGGAGGCAGTGCCCCGTTTTTCAACCGCTCCGCCAGCGAGCCGCCCGGCAGCAGCTTCATCGTGAAAAAGGGCTGCCCGTCGCATTCCCCGACTTCGTGAATCTGCACGATGCCCGCGTGGTCCAGCCGCGCCACCGCCTCCGCCTCCGCGCGAAACCGCGCCACGTCCTCGGACTGCGCGAACGCCGCTGAGCGGATGAGCTTCAGCGCCACCCTGCGCCTTAGCCGCAAATCCTCCGCCTCATAAACGACGCCCATCCCGCCGCTCCCCAGCTCGCGCAGCAGCCGGTGCCGCGCAAATTCGCACGGCAGCTCCAGCCGCCCGAGCGCCGCAAAACGCGGCAACTCCCCGCGCGCTTTCGCCGAGTCCGCATCCAGCGGTGCCGCTTCCGCCTCGATGAAAAAGCACGCCAGACACACCCCGTCCGCTTCGAGCGGACTGGCGCACGTCGGGCATTTGGCAGCGGGGGCGATATTCATGTGGGCAACGTCACTCACGGGAAGAGTGACGCCGGGTTATGCAGAAAGCAGCCGCACGAGGTAACGCATTTCCTCCGCGAGATCGGCCTCGCTGCTCACCACCGAAAGCACCTCCAGCTTCAGCAGCACCGCAAACCGCTGCCGCATCGTGTGCGCGATTTGTTTCACCGCATTGGCCGTCGTGCCAAAGCGCACCGCCACCGCGTCCCACTCCGGCGCACCCGCCGCTCCGATTGTCCGCCGTCGCACTTCCAGAAAATATTCCGCCCGCGGATTCTCCGTCAGTTCCGCGTCCAGCCGCGCCACCGCATTATCAAAAACCGCCCGCGCCCAGCGCCGATCGAAACATTCCTCCGGCGCTTCATCCGTCACCAGCGCCGGCTCCATCCGCATCGAATCAAACTCCGACAACGCCAAATGCGCCACACCACCACCGCGCTTCTGCGCTGTCGCCCGCGCATGTTCATCCGCCAGCCAGTTCTTAAAAACCGCGAGCAGGAACGTGCGAAACCGCGTCTCGCGCCGCTCCACGCCCGCCAGCACCCCGCCGGAAAGCAAATGCCCGAAAAACCCCTGCACGGAATCCGCCGCATCCTCATGCCCCGCCCCGCGCTGTCGCGCGAAAATATACAGCGGGCGCCAGTAAGCCCGCGCCAGCCGCTCCAGCCCTTGAAGCGCGTGCGACGAGTCCACCTCACGGGTCTGCGACAACGCACTCCAATTGGTCTGAGGGAACAACGGATCGCGCGACCTGTTTTGTGTCTCGGTGTTGTCCGGCACGGCGGAAATCTTGAGTAGCAGCTTTCGATGCCACCAGCGCAAAAGTTTCCGGAAGTTGGTGGCGCGAACGGTTTTCTCCTGGTCCCGCCGTTGGCCATCGTCTTCGTTGCATCGGTGCTCATTCGGAAGGGTATTAGTTTGGTCACTTCCAGTGCGACTTCTCCGCCAAACCCGCTCGCGCTGCGCGAAAAAACCCGCTTTTCTCCCGCGCATGAATTCCTACCTCCTCGTCGCCCTCGGTAGCGCCCTCGGCGGCGTATTGCGCTGCTGGCTGGCGGCGTCGATGGGCGACAAATTCGGCGCGGTACATCTTGGGACGGTATTCGTGAATGTGACCGGCTCGTTCGTCATCGGCTTCATCGCTGCGCTCGGGCCGATGCCTTTTACACGGCAACTATTCATGGTCGGGTTGCTCGGCGGCTACACCACATTTTCCACATTCAGCCTGCAAACCCTCGAGCTCGCGCACGAAGGCCGCTGGTCCACCGCAGGCGCAAATATCGCGCTTTCCGTCGTGCTCTCACTGGCTGCGGTGTGGCTGGGGCATTGGTGCGGCGGGTTGCTGCGTCGCTGAAAAAACTCGCGGTTGCGACCCGCGCGGGAACAGGGCAGCGTTCGCGCCTCATGTCCAAACTTCTGACTCTCGGCCACTCGCCCGATCCCGATGATGCCTTCATGTTTTACGCGCTCGCCGAGCACAAAATCGACACATGCGGATGGAAGTTTGAGCACATCCTCCAGGACATCCAGACGCTGAACGAACGCGCTACGCGCGGCGAGTTGCACATCTCCGCGATCAGCATCCATGCCTACGCGCATGTGCTGGATAAATACGCGCTGCTGCCTTGCGGCGCGAGCATGGGCGATGGTTACGGGCCGATGTTTGTCGCGACCAATCGCGACGGCCTCAGCGAAAATCCGCGCCTCGGCGAAGTGCGCGACTGGCTGCGCACGAAACGCATCGCCATCCCCGGAAAAATGACGAGCGCGTATCTCGCGATGCAGCTCGCGCTTGGCGTTTACGAAAACATCATCGTCGTTCCGTTCGATGAAATTTTCGCCGCCGTGAAAAGCGGTCGCGCCGATGTCGGGCTCATCATTCACGAAGGCCAGCTCACTTACGCCGCCGAAAATCTCGTGTGCATCCTCGACCTCGGCGTGTGGTGGAAAATCAAGACCGGACTCCCGCTCCCTCTCGGCGGCAACGTCATCCGCAAAGACATCGCGCCCGCCGATCGCCGCGAGATCAACGCGATCCTCCGCGAAAGCATCGACTACGGCCTGAAGCATCGTGCCGCCGGAGTCGCGCATTCCATGCCGCTCGCACGCGGGCTCGACACCGCACTCGCGGACAAATTCATCGGAATGTACGTGAACGACCTTACGCTCGACTATGGCGACAATGGACGCGCCGCGATCCGTGAATTCCTAGGAATGGCGCATGCCGCCGGGCTCATCCCCGCACCGGTCGAACTGGAGTTCGTGAGTTAGCGAGCCGCGCCTGCCACGGCCGCGCGCTCGCCGGCATCGGCCTGCCCAGCGCCAACGAATTCGACACGCGGAATCCACTCCGCACCTTTTCCCGCGAAAAGAGGCGCGAGCACTTTCCGCGGAATCGTGCTTTTCAGGCTGCTCCGATCGGTGCCTTCCGTCTGGAGCACGTCGCCCGTGATGGTGCCGGTCCGATGCGTGAGGTTTACGTCGATCGCGGAAAGGCGATTGCCGTCCCAGGAAATGTCAGCATCGAAGCCGTCGAAGATCACCGACTTGTAGGCGAATTTCTTCAAAGCCAGGTGGCCAATCGTCTGGAACGACCAACTCCCGGCATGTTTCCCGCGAACCGTCAGATCAATCTCGGGCGGCGCGTAAAATACAGCCTCATCGAGTTCCGGCACGCGCGTAAATCCTCGCACCAGCGCCTGCAAATCGATCCCAGAGTGCATTTGCAACGAGCTGACCTTAGCCGCGACCTCGTAGGTCCCGCTCGCGCGGATGGCACCGCTCGCATCGTTTGCCGTAAGCTGGCGGAGACGCAGCATGCCGTCCCGGAAGCTCGCGTTGATGTAAAGATTCGCAGCGTGGTAGTTCTCTCGGTTCACCTTCTCCGCCCAAAGCGTCGCCTCGATGAACAGCTCCTCCGGCTTTGCCAGATCGCCCTGAAAGCGAATGGCGATCTGCGGCGTCGCCCCGTCGTATTTCAGCTTCTTCAACTGGGCAATCGCTTCCGTAGCCAATTGCGCGCGTTCGTCAGTTGTCTTTTTGTCGGCCGTGAAGATTTGAAATGTCTGCGGATTGATGACGCTGCCCGACGCGCTGATTTGGATTCCGTAAAGCTCGGCCTCGAGACGGCTGAGATAAATTTGTTGCGGCGGGAGCAGGAGCAATCCGCTCAACCGGCGGATCTCGATTTTCGGGCCGTTGCGCTTCGTGGGATCGAGCGGCACATCGAGGTTCGCATCGCGGAGATCCAGCGCGTCGATGAAGGTGCGGCCCTGGAAAAGATTCGCGTAGTTCACGACGAGCCGCACTTCATCCACCACGGCGATCACGCGCTTCCGGTCGCGGTTGTCGTAGATGCGCACCTGCTTCGCCACGATCCCGCGAAAAGGCTCAAGCGTCAGCTTGCTCAGCGAGAGTTCGACGCCGCGTTTGTGAAATTCCTGCACGACGAACTTCCGCCACTTCTGCGTGAAGCCTTTATGGTAAGCGTACCAGCCCGCCGCGAGTAGCCCGGCGATGAGCAGGCCGAGGACGATGAAGGAAATCCGGCGCAGCATTTCGGAAAGAGTTCGAGCGAGTCGCGCCGCGGTCGAGAGATTTTTTCAGTGCATGAATTTGCACCCGCGAATTTTTGAGCGAGCATCGATGGCACATGCACTGCTCCCCCTGGAGCTCCGATGATTAAAGCGAACTGTCGGGACCGATTCACTGCGGCTGATTTTGACTTCGTAGTCAAAGCCCTCGCCGCCTCCGAGAGAGACTCGGTATCACTCGTGGAGCTGCTCACGGACGAGGAGGCGCGTGATTCGATTCTCGATCATCCGCGGCTTTTCAAATCCATCATGGAAGACGGCACGTCGCTGAGCATTTCGCCGCAGCTCTACTTTTACATTTTGATCAGGCATGTGCTGAAAGAGACAGGGCTCAACGATCGTTCGATGAGCGATTACGTCGCGTCGCTGCTCGAAAATTTTTCCCAAACCGTGCGGATGAAATCGCCCGCCGATGGGCGCGCGACACCGATCCAATATGTGAGCGACATGCTCGTGGCGCTGCAAACGGCGTCGCCGACGCAAACGTTTCTGATCCGTGCGCACGTCGGAAACTACGCACTTTTCATCTCCGGGATTTTCCCCATCACCGTGCAAAGCCGTGCGGAACGCGGCGCGCCGGATGTCGGCTTTTACGAGAATGTCGGGAGCGCGAACTACAAGGCCGCGGCCAGCCATCGCGTGGCGCGCACGGCGGCACTGACCGGAGTTTACGAGCAGCTCGCGGAGAGTTTTCACGAGGTGCGCCTCGCGCTGAACCGGCTTTCCGATTCGCTCATCCACCTCGACGGCTCGCACGCGCCCGTCCTCGATCTGCTGTGATCGCATGAGCGCGACGCTTTTCAGCGAAATCCAAAAACTCTTCGAGCGCACCTACGCGCAGGTCGGCATCAATCTCGAAGACTGCCTCATCGACCGCCAGCGCTGCGGCCAGCTCAGTCGGCTCGCCGGTGCCTCGGCCCGCGAACTCAGCGAACTCGCGCGCACCTTTCTACGCCGCGCGGACGATCAGCTTTTCGTCGGCATCTACTACTCGCGCTGGCTCATCGAGCAGTTGGAGCGGCACGATCCGCGCAAGGGAATCAACGAGGTAAACATCCGGCACCTCATCGCGTTCGTGGAAGAGATCAATCATGCGCTGCACGCTGCGCTCAGCTTTCAGCGTGGGGTGCGCGAGATTCATCACGAAGACTTTGCGCGGAATCTGGAGCTGCAAGCGCAGGTCGATACCTATCTCGTGCTGCTCCTGTTCGTGAGCTTCTTTCGCAAAACGCAAAAGGTCTCGCGCACCGATCGCCGCTGGCTGCGCTTTCATCTTTTCTCCAGTCACGACGGCCACGCCTACTCCGATCCGAATATCCGCGGGCGCTACCTCGAAACGACCGAGCTGGCGGAGAATTACACGCGCTACCTCGATGCGCTAAACGGCGCGCGGCGCGTGGATGAAATCCGCATTTTCCACGCGCTGGATTACGACCGAAAAAAAGAGCGCATCCTGGCGCTCATGGACAAACCCGCATCAGAAGGCGCGTAAATAAGCCGCGTGCTTCCAGCCGCCGAACCAAAGCGAACCACGAAGCGCCAATCAAAGAAGTGGCGCTGCGCGCGATGAGTTTCATTCGGTGGCTGGAAGCGCGCCGCTCCCTTACGCGTCAGATAATTCGGCGAGTTTTTCCCAGAGCTTCCGCTCTTCGTCTGAAACCGTCTTCGGCAACGTGATCGCGAGCATCACATAAAAATCGCCCCGCGTTTCTTTCCCCGATGGAAGGCCTCGCCCTTTTAGCCGCAGCTTTTTCCCCGGCTGCGAACCAGCGGGAATCTTCACCCGCACGGAACCTTCCGGCGTCGGCACGGCGACTTCCGCACCGAGCACGGCTTTCCACACCGGTAGGTCCAGTTCGTGAATCAGGTCGCTGCCTTCCACGCGAAAATCCGGGTGCTGCGCAAAACGGACGCGCAGATACAGGTCGCCCGCCGGGCCGCGCCCTGCGGATTCACCCTGCCCGGCAAGCCGGATTTTTTGCCCGTCGCGCACACCCTGCGGGATGCGCACCTCGTAGCTTTCCGCACCCGCGCTCCCGCTGCGTCGAAATGAAATCTTCTTCTTCGCGCCGTGCAGTGCTTCTTCGATCGTCACGAGCAAGTCCGCCTCGATGTCTTCTCCACGCGCCGGCGGCTGAGGGAATCCCCCAAAGGAATTCGAGCGAGGCTGAGCGCGTCCGCCGGCGAAAAATTGCTCAAAAAAATCGCTGAACCCCGTCCCGCCAAAACTCGCACCGCCATCGCCAAATCCCTCCGCACGCGAGTGTCGCTGCTGCGCGCCGCCCCGCTCCCAATCCGCACCGAGCGTGTCGTATTTCTGCCGCTTCTCCTCATCGCCGAGAACTTCGTAAGCCTCGTTGAGCTCCTTAAATTTATTCTCCGCGCCCTTCTTGTCCTTGGACACATCGGGATGATGAATCCGCGCGAGTTTGCGGAACGCCTTGCGGATTTCATCGTGCGTGGCGGTCTTCGCGACGCCGAGCGTTTCGTAATAGTCTTTGTACTGCACTGGCATAATTGGCCGCGAAGATAAACGCCGTTGCGCAAAGTGCCAGCACCGCGCGCGGTCTTGCCGGCGGATTCGACTGTCCCTAACGTCGGCGCAGATGGATTACCTCGAAAAAGCCCGGCGCGTGATCGCGCTCGAAATGACCGAAGTGCAGCGACTCCTCTCGCGGCTCGACGATTCGTTTTCACGAGCGGTCGAGACGATCCTGCCTTGCGTGGAAAATCGCGGGAAGATCGTGGTGTGTGGCGTCGGGAAATCGGGTCACGTCGGCGAGAAGATCGCCGCGACCCTGACCAGCACAGGTTCTCCGGCCGTCGTGCTCAATTCTTTGAACGCGCTCCACGGCGATCTCGGCGTCGTGGCGGATGGCGATGTGGTGCTCGCGCTGAGCTACAGCGGCGAGACGGATGAACTCGTGAAGATCCTCCCCGCGCTCGCGCGGTTCGACGTGAAGATCGTTTCCATGACGGGAAATCCGAAGTCCCTGCTCGCGCAGCAAAGCCAGGTGCATCTGGATGTGAGCGTCGAGCAAGAAGCGTGTCCGCTCAATCTCGCGCCGACTTCTTCCACGACGGTGATGCTCGTCCTTGGCGATGCGCTCGCGATGGTGCTGCTGGAGGCGCGCGGATTTACCAAGGATGACTTCGCCCGCTTCCACCCCGGCGGAAGTCTCGGACGCACGCTGCTCTTAAAAGTGCGCCAGATCATGCGCGGCCCCGAGCAGATGGCGCTTGTGAGCGAAACGCAAACGGTGCGTGAAGTCCTGCACGCGATGGCCAAGGCGCGCGCGGGTGCGTCGGTCATCGTCGATGCCGCGGGCCGACTCGAAGGCATT
>JANLQB010000229.1:0-5590 GCA_031367565.1 Verrucomicrobiota bacterium | reverse complement strand
GAAAATCGGGATGACCATCCCGACGAAAATGGTGCCGATGAATCCGGCGATGGCGAATAGCATGAGTGGTTCGGCGAGGGCGACCGCGGTCTTGAGCTGGCGATCGAGGGTGATCTCGGTCACGCCGGCGAGTCGCACGAGTTCTTGATCGAGCCGTCCGCTTTCCTCCGCGACCGCGATCATTTCCAGCGTCGATCCGCCAAAGAGGGCGCGGCAATCCTTGAGACTCGCGCCGAGCGGTTCGCCTTTTTTCACGCGCTCGGTAGCATCGGTTACGAGGTCGATCAGGGTTTGATTTCCCAGCGAGCGCCGCGACACGGATAGCGCGCTGATGAGTGAGACCCCCGCGCCGAGCAGCGTGCCGAGCATCCGGCAGAAACGGGCGAGCGCGAGCTGCGCGGCGAGTGGGCCGATGACGGGCATCCGCAGGAGCCACGATTCCCACAGCCGGCGGCTGCTCTCTTTCGCAAACCAATTTCGCCCAAAGTAAATCGCCGCTCCGAGGCCCGCGAGCAGGTAGAGGCCGTAGTGCCGGATCGCATCGCTGATGCCGACGATGACCTGCGTGAGCGCGGGCAGCGCCGCGTCGAATCCCGCGAAAAGCAGCGTGAAACGCGGGATGAAAAAAACCATGAGGAAGATGAGCACCGCGATCGCGAGGCACAGCAGCACGGCGGGATACATCAGCGCGGCCATCACCTTTGCGCGCAGTTCTTTTTCCCGTGCCTGAAAATCGGCGATCTGCGCGAGCACGACATCGAGAAACCCGCCCGCTTCGCCCGCCTCGACCATCGCGACGTACACGCGCGGGAACACATCCGGCGCGCGGCCCATCGCCGTCGCGAGCGGCACGCCGTCGATCACGAGATCGTGCAACTCTTTCCACTTCGCGGACGCGACGGGATTCGCCGATTCCTTGTAAAGAATCGTGAGGGCGCGGCTAAGCGGCACGTTTCCCGTGAGCAGGCTGGACAGCGAGCGGGTGAAATCTTCGAGCGCGGCGAAATTGACCCTCTTCGATTTGAAGGAAAACTGGGTGGTGGCCGGAAGTTTGAAACCGGGACGCGATCCGTTCGCAGGTGTGGCGGCCTCAGCCTCGGTCACGCGCAAGGCCGTGAGGCCGCGCTCTTCGATCATGCGCACCGCATCCTGGCGCCCGTTCGCGTCGATGCGACCTTCGATCGTCGCACCGTTTCCCTGCACTGCTTTGTAGGTGAAGGCAGGCATGGTCGTTAGACGGCGACGGTGAATCCTTCCGTGCCTTCGTCCTTGGAAACGCGGAGCACTTCGCTCGGTGAAGTCTGCCCATCCGCCACCACGCGCCAGCCATCTTCGATCAAGGTGCGCATGCCGTCTTTCTTCGCTGCGTCCTTGATCTCGATGCTCGATCCGCCGCGCAGCAGGATCGCGCGAATCGGCGTACTCATCGTCATCAGTTCAAACAAAGCGCGCCGTCCCGTGTAGCCAGTCATGCGGCAATTTTTGCAACCGACCGGGCGAAAAATCGTGGTCGTGCGAAGTGCGGGAACGCGTTCGCGGAGCAGGCTGGTTTTCGTCGAAGTGTCCTCCGCTTTGCATTCCGGGCACAACACGCGGACGAGCCGTTGGGCGATGACGGCTTCGAGTGAAGACGCGACGAGATACGGCTCCACGCCCATGTCCACGAGCCGGGTGAGCGCGCCGGGCGCGTCGTTTGTGTGCAGCGTGGAAAAAACCATGTGTCCGGTGAGGGACGCTTGCACGGCGATCTGCGCGGTTTCCTGATCGCGAATTTCCCCGATCAGCACGACATCGGGATCGTGACGCAAAATCGCCCGCAGCCCGCGCGCAAACGTCAGCCCGGCCTTCTCGTTGACTTGAATCTGGTTGATGCCCTTGAGCTGATATTCCACCGGGTCTTCGATCGTAATGATCTTCCGCACCTCGTCGTTGATCTGATGCAGCGCGGAATAAAGCGTCGTCGTTTTTCCGCTGCCGGTCGGGCCGGTCACGAGTGCGATGCCGTGCGGCATTTCGAGGACACGCTCAAAAAGCTCCCGCTCCCGCGAAGCCATGCCCATGCCGTCGAGCCCGACCACGCCCGCATCCTGCCGCAGCAAACGCATCACGACCGCTTCGCCGTGCAGCATCGGGATCACGGAAACGCGGATATCCACTCCGCTGCTCTTCACGCGAATCTTGATCCGCCCATCCTGCGGTACGCGCTTTTCGGCGATGTTCAGGTTGCTGAGAATTTTGATGCGCGAAACGATCGCGGGCTGGAAACGCTTGATCTGGCCGGGCACGGGCACTTCTTGCAGGAGGCCGTCGATCCGGTAGCGGATGCGAAGCTCGTGCTCAAACGGCTCGACGTGAATATCCGAAGCGCGCAACGAGAACGCATCGCCGAGCACCTGGTTCACAAAGCGGATGATCGACGCGTCTTCCGCCGCTTTGTCGAGATCGCCGTCATCGCTACGCTCGTCGGAGACGACTTGAAAGCCTTCCTCCTGTTCGAGCAGATTCAGCGTGTCCGCACCGACGCCGAGATGCTTTTTGATTTCGCGCT
This sequence comes from Verrucomicrobiota bacterium, assembly GCA_031367565.1. Taxonomy (GTDB): domain Bacteria; phylum Verrucomicrobiota; class Verrucomicrobiia; order Chthoniobacterales; family Chthoniobacteraceae; genus JANLQB01. The sequence goes on along the minus strand of JANLQB010000229.1, from coordinate 3,042 downwards.
GCACGGCCTCACTCGGCGCGAGGATCGGCTGGAGTTTCAGCGTGGTGGCTGAGCGGAGGCTGTCGAGGCCAGGCGTCGCGAAGAGGCGGCTCACCGCGATCTCGATCGAGCCGTCGATTTCGCGGAGCGGGAGCAGCTCTTCTTTCAGCAAGATACGCGCGGAAAATTTCGCAAGCAGCGCGCGGTCCGGCTCGACGTTTTCCAGCTTGGTGAAACCGAGCCCGTATTCTTGCGCGAGCCACTGGAGCACTTCCTCCTCAGTGTCCGCGCTGGCCGTGCCCGCGAGGCATTGCTGCGCAAACACTTCCGCGTCGGTAGAAGTGAGTTGCGCCCGCTCGATCATCGTCGCCAGGAGATCCTGACGGGAAGAGGGCGGAGGAGTTTCAGGAGCCTCGATCATTTGCTTTGAGGGGCTCCGGGCGGCGGGCCGAAGCCGGGCGCGCCGGGAGGTCGTCCGCGTGGCGGGCCAAGGTCCACGTCGATGCCGGCGCGGAGTTGTTCGTCGGAAAGTGTGCCGCTCTGGTCGGTGTTCCATTTTTCAAACCACCCCGCGAAGCCCTGCACAAATTCGCTGCGAGCCAAATTGTCGTCCTTGTCCGCATCGAATGCCGTCGTGAACGCGCCTGCGATGGCCGCGCCGATATTGAATCCGCCGGGAGGTCCGCCGGGTCCGCCGGGAGGTGGAGTATCGAGAGACGCGCCTTCGGATTTTCCTTCGAGCTGCGCGACGACTGACTCCGCGCGCACCTTCACGAAGCCCTTAATCGACTTCATCGGAGCGCTGCCCGGAGGCCCGCCGAAGCCACCTTGCGGAGCGGGTTGGCCGGCCACGACTTTGTCGAATTGCGTAAGTTTTTCCGCCGACTCTTCTTCCACCGATCTGCGGATTATCGGCGCGAGTTCGTCCACCTGCCGCAGGAAACGCTCTGGTTGGAAAATCGTTTTGCTGAATTCTCCGAGCTTCGCGACATACAGTTTCTTGAATGCTTCGACTTTGAAGACGCGATCGAGAAAGCGGTTCTCGCCGCGCCACGGGTGATGAATGCTGAGCGCCTCGCGCTGCTCCTGCGAACCGATGATCGGGAACTGTCCGAACGAGTGATCCATGTCCCACGGGATGAATTGAAACAGGTGCGTCTTCGGATGCAGATAGACGTAATAGTTTTGCCCGACCGCCAGGATGCTATCGAGCGTGGAAAGCCAAACCGTCACCGCCATGTAACGGGCGAATTCTTCGACATCCAGAAACTCCCCGAGCTTCGCCGCAAACGCCGCGTCGTCCGCTTTCGTCACCAATTGAGAGAAGTCGATCACGCGCTGCGCTTCCTCGACGGACACCTCGTCCTTCGCGTCGTAAGTCTGTTTGTACTTCGCCCAATTGTCGCCGAGATCGGTGAAAACGCTGGACGCAACGGGCTTGAAGATCGTGCCCTTTTTTTTGTCAAAAGCGTGTTCGGCGAAATCTTTGTCGATGTTCTCCACGATCGAGTAGAGGCCGACGTATTGATGATCGTATTTCCCCGCGACGGTCAGGAAAACGCGCGCATAGGTGGTGCGCGGCGCGGGTAATTCGGCGTCGCGATAAAGCCGGTAAGAGAGGACTTCGTTCATCCAACTCGCGTCGGTCACGTTGCTGTGAAGATTGAGCGTTGTGCGTCCGGCAAGCTTTTGGCCTTTGACGTTTTTGTTCAGCTCGATCTTCAGCGAGCGCTTCAACGCGCCGCGCGATTCCATAAACGTGCCGTTGCCCTTGTAGCGCACGGCCACGTCCTTGAATTCCTGTCCGTCGAAATCGAGATCGGCATGCGCGGCTTTGAATTCTACACCCATCATCGAGGCGAGGCCGTTGCGTTTGCCTTCCGCGCCCTGGAGCACCATTGGCGGACGTCCGCCCGCGCCGTTGCCGGGTTTCGGTGGACCAAAGTCGGGCTTGGGCAGTGAGGCATTGATCGCTTCGCCGATTTGTTCGCGGGAGAGCTTCCCCGCGTTCTCTTTGTCCCAACCCGAATACCATTTCTCCGCAAGCGCGTGAAATTCCTCCCGGGACATCACGCCATCGTGATTGCCGTCGCCATCTTTCAAAATCGCCGGCACCCAAAACATCGAGGGGCCAAATCCGCCGCCTGGAGGCTTTCCGCCCGGCGGGCCTCCGAACTGTCCGGGGCCACCCTGTTTCGGCTCCATCGCCGCCCATTCTTCCGGCGAAAATTTCAAGTGGAGCGACCACACTTTTGTGGTCGCGAAAAGTTCACCCGCCTTCTTTGGGGCCGTCTCTTTTTCCTCAGCGAAAGCCGCGTTCGAGAGAATGCTCAACCCCAGCGCAAAAACCGCTGAGGCGAAATAACATCCGCGGGCAGGCGCTTCGGCGTCCATGGCAAAGCGCGTGGTGCGCTCGACCATGGACGCCAGAAGGCTCTGGCGCGAAACCGCTGAGGAAGACGAGTTTTCGGTCACGCGATTTTGGAAACTATTCGAGGATTCCCATCGAGAAGAGCACCGCTTCCTGACGGACGGAGACGACTTTCTTGAGATCCTCGCGCGCGGCAGCGAGTTCGATCGTGGCTTTCTTCCGCGATTCGCGCACGGCGTTCAGCTTGGCTTTGAGGTCTTCAGGCGTAGTACTGTCTTTTTCCAGCGCCTCGCGTAGCGCCTGGCTTTCCGCCGAGCCGCCACGGTCTCCGCCGCCGCCATTTCCACCGCGATCTCCGCTGCCGCGTCCGCCAAATCCGCCGAAACGCCCGGCCATGGATTCGCGTTGTTTGGTGGTCACTTTTTCGATGAGCGGCTGGAGCACGGTCCATTCGTCATCGGTGACTTTGAGTGAAGTCTTCAAGCGCTCGGCCATGCGCGCGCGAAATTCTTCGGGATTAAAATTGCCGCGTCCGCCGCCGGGAGCGTTGTTGTCCTGCGCGTTTGCGAAAAGGCCCGCGGCGACGAGGAAAGCCGAGGCGAGGATAGTTTTGGATGTGATTTTCATGATGTTGCTGCTGCGTGTTGTGGTTTGTGGGTTCATGCGAACCCACCGACGTACTGGCGGCAGGC
>JANLQB010000211.1:0-2048 GCA_031367565.1 Verrucomicrobiota bacterium | reverse complement strand
GCTTCAAAGGCCAGCTCGAAGACCAGCTCCGGCTTCACCGCGCGGATCGGGCCGAATTTGTCGATCGTGTTCGCGCGCACGAAGGCATCGACTTGTAAAATTTCCGCGTCGCTCAGACCCGAATACGCTTTCGCCACGGGCACGAGTTTTCCATCCTGCCAAAGCGCAAAAGTATAGTCGGTGTAAAGACTCGCGCGGCGACCGTGGCCGAGTTGCGCGTTGATCAGCACGGCGTCGAGGACGAGCGGGTCGATCTTCCATTTCCACCAATCCCCGCGTTGCCGCCCGACGCCATACGGGGAAGTGCGCCGCTTCAGCATGATCCCCTCGACCTGCCGCTCCCGCGATTCGCGACGCAACGGCGTGAGATCATCCCACAATGCCGGCTGGAGCACTTCGGAAATACGAAGCGCAAGCGAGGGGCGCGGCGGTGCGACGATTTGGAAAAGATCTGGCGTTTCACAAATGCCGGGCGCGGCCTTGGTCTGCGGTCGCTGCTGAGCCTCGGCGATGACCTTCTCCAAAAGCGCGCGCCGCGCGACTAGGGCACGCGAGCGCAAATCTTCGCCGTTTAGTTCGAGCAAATCATAAGCGAGCAGCACGACGGGGAAGGCCGCGCGGGTCCGGGCGCTCACCGCTTTCCGGCCGAGGCGGCGCTGCAATTTCGCAAACGGCTGCGGCGATTCGCCGGACCACGCGAGGATTTCGCCATCGAGCACGGTGCCGTCCGGCAGCGCGCTCCCGACTTCGGCGATCTCGGGGAAAGTATCCGTCACGATTTCATCGCCGCGCGACCAGATGAGCGTCTCGCCGCGACGCCGGATCAATTGCGCGCGAATGCCATCCCACTTCCACTCCGCCTGCCAGTCCGCGATGTCGCCGAGCGATGCGGGCGCGACTTCCAGCGGCGACGCGAGGAAGAACGGATACGGTCGCGCCACTTCCTCCGCGCCCGCATCGCTCTCGGACACGAGTCGCTGGAAATCTTCCGCCGTCGGTTGCCAGCGTCCGAGGAGCCGGTGCGCCATCATCGGCTGCTTGATCCCCGCAACCGCCGCGAGCGCGCGCACCACGAGTGTCTGCGCAACGCCCACCCGAAAGCCACCGGTGATCAGTTTGTTCCAAACGAACCGCTGCGCTCCATCCAGCTCGTGCCACGTTCGCAAGAGCAGTTCGCGCCGGGCGGATTCCGTTGCGGTGCTCATGGGCAAAAGGCGTTGCGTGATCAACTCGTTCAGCGAACGCGAAAACGTGGACGCGCTCTCCGGCAGCAGCAGCGCGACGGTTTCCGCGAGATCGCCGACCGCGTCGCAGCATTCCTCAAAAAGCCACGCCGGCAGCCCGGCCTCGTCACCCGCCCAAGTCCGCAGCATCGTCGAGGTGAGCGCGCGCGGCACTTTCCGACCACACAAAAAATGCAGCGCCCACGCGGCATCTGCGGGCTCTGCGGTACGGAAATAGTCCTGTAACGCGGCGACCTTTTCGTTCGTCCGGTTCGTCTCATCGAGCGCGGTGAAAAGCTGCGTGAAACGTTTCATGCGCCCTCCGTCTCCCCGTCGTCTTTTTTCTCGCGAACCTCGCCGACAAATCGCGTCGCGAGCGCGTCCGCATCCCAGCCATTTTCGCGCAGCCAGCGCACCATCGTGCCCGTCGAACCATGCGTCACCCATACCCGTTCCGCGCCGGTCGCGCGGATGGACGCGATCAGGCCTGCCCAGTCCGCGTGATCCGAAAGGACGAACCCGCGATCCAGCGCCTGCCGCCGTCGTGCGCCGCGGAGCATCATCCAGCCGGATGCAAACGCCTTCGAGGTTTCCCCAAATTTCCGCAGCCATGGTGTCCCATCCACCGAGCCCGGCGCGATCACGAGCCCGCCCGGTTCGAGGTCCTTGATGGAGGCGACCTCCGGCAACTCCACGCCCGCCGCCGCGTAGTGCGGCAGTAATTTGGCCACCGCTCCGTGGACGAAGATCGGCCCGATCGTGGGATCGACGCCGGCAAGGACGCGCTGCGCTTTCCCCAGCGAATACGCGAAGAGCACGCTCGTC
>JANLQB010000204.1:0-3304 GCA_031367565.1 Verrucomicrobiota bacterium | reverse complement strand
CTGACCGCGCAGGATGTTTCCAAAATCGCGCAGGGCGAAAAGCTGGACGCGGCGCATTTGCAGGAGCTCCTGCAGCGCTGGGAGCAGGCCACGCAGCCGCATTTCGGCGTGCGTGGGATTGCGCGCGGTGAAGCGTGGAAGATCGAGCATGCCGGATGGGGCGTGGTCTTCGCGCACGATGCCGATCCTGCGATTCGCGAGGCGCTCGCGCCGCTGCTCGATCGGCGGAAGGCGCAGGCGACGGTGGAGGACGAAAAGTATTACCAGGAATACACCGGCGTGCGCGGGCTGCGGCCCGATGAGTCGAAGCAGAAATTTCTCGCGCGGCATGGTGCAGGGCCGGGGCCGGCGGATCCCGATCACGTTCCGTATTACCTGCTGCTCGTCGGCGATCCCGAGGCGATTCCCTTCCGGTTTCAGTATCAGCTCGATGTGCAATACGCGGTCGGGCGGATTCATTTCGATACGGTGGAAGAGTACGCGCAATACGCGAAGAACGTCGTGGAGACCGAAGCGCATCCACCGGTGCGCGAGCAGCGCGCGGTGTTTTTCGGCGTGCGCAATGCGGGCGATCAGGCGACGCAACTCAGCGCGGATCATTTGGTGAAGCCGCTCGCGGCGAAGCTCGCGGGTGAGCTGACGGATTGGAAATGCGATACGGTGCTCGCGGAAGACGCGACAAAAGCGCGGCTCGCGGAATTTCTCGGCGGCGATGCGACGCCCGCGTTCTTTTTTTCCGGGAGTCACGGCATGGGTTTTCCAAATGGCGATCCGCGCCAGCTCGGGCACCAAGGCGCGTTGCTTTGCGGAGATTGGCCGGGTCCGATCCAGTGGCGGAAGCCGATCCCGCCGGAGTTCTATTTTGCCGGCGAAGACCTCGGCAGTTCGGCAAAACTCAAAGGCTCGGTTGCATTCTTTTTCGCCTGCTACGGTGCGGGCACGCCGCAGCTCGATGACTTCGCGCACGCGGCGACCGGCACGCGAGCCGAGATCGCGCCGCACGGCTTTCTCGGCGAGTTGCCGAAGCGTCTGCTGAATCGCGGCACGCTCGCGGTGGTCGGCCACGTCGAGCGCGCGTGGGGCTGCTCCTTTGTCTGGAAGCGGGCTGGCGAGCAGATTGCCGTTTTTGAAAGCTCGCTCCTCCGCCTGCTGCAAGGCCAGCCGATCGGTCGCGCGCTGGAGTTTTTCAACGAACGCTACGCCGAACTTTCCTCCGATCTCACGAGCGAGTTGGAGGAAATCAAATACGGCAAAGTCGCCGACGACGTGGAAATTTCCGGCATGTGGACCGCGAACAACGACGCGCGCAGTTACATCATCATCGGCGATCCGGCGGTGAAAGTCGGCGTCGCGGCGACCTGATCGGGTCGGCACCGGGAACACTTTCCGCATGCACTTTCGGCGCTATGCGCCGGGCGGAAACATCTCCGCGCGGATCGAGCCGTCGAAGGGCGTGCTGCGCATTTGCACCGATGCGGCCCCCGCCGAACCGCTCGCGGACGGGCGTCGGCGACTGGAGTTCGTCGTCGCGGGTTTGGTGATTATGGCAGTGCAGCAAGTGCAGAAGTGGCGCGGCCACGAAAATGTGGGGAAGGAACCGCCGAAGATTATTCGCGAAATTCCAATGCCGAAGTTTGAAAAGCTGCGGCTCCCAACCCCGCCCGCGTCCCCGTCGCGAAACAACCCTGAATGAGATAGCCGCCGGTCGGCGCTTCCCAGTCGATCATTTCGCCCGCCACAAAAACGCCGGGCAGCTTGCGCAGCATCAAGTTCTCATCCAGCTCGCGCCAGCACACGCCGCCCGCGCTGGAGATCGCCTCCGCGATCGGACGCGGGCCGGTGAGATGGAGCGGAACATTTTTCACATGCGCCGCGAGATCCTGTGCGGAAGCCCATGCGCGCGGCTCAGGCATCTGGCTCACGATCGTGAAAACCGCATCATTCAGCTTCCAGCGCCCGCGCGCTTCGGAGAGAAAGTTGCGCCGGATCGGTCCCATCTTTGCGATGAGTTGTTCGATCGTGGAGGACGGTTTGAAGTCGATCGCGAGCACGGGCTCCGCCATCCCGCGCAGCACCGGCCCGAGCTGATAAAGCGCGCCGCCTTCGAGTCCGTATTTCGTCACGAGCAATTCCCCGCGCACCTCCACGCCGCCCGCGCGAACCGCGATGCTTTTCAACGGCTGCCCTTCCGCCGCGTCCAGCACCGCACGCGGCCACGCGCATTCCCACCCGCAGTTCGCGGGAGCCAGCGGCGAGATTTCCACGCCGAGCTTTTCCAACGCCGCCGTCCATGTCCCATCCGAGCCCGTTTCTGGCCAAGACCCACCGCCCAGCGCGAGGATCACGGCATCCGCCGCGAAAGTCCGCGCCCCCTCCGGCGTCTGAAAATCCAGCTCCCACCGTTCACCGCGCCGTAGTCCGGTCCAGCGATGATGCACGGCAAAGGTCACACCTAGTTCCCGCAGCCGATGCACCCACCGCCGCAGCAGCGGCGCAGCCTTCAGCTCGCGCGGATAAACCCGCCCTGTCGAAGCCGCAAACGTCTCCACGCCCAGTCCCGCTGCCCACGCGCGCAGCGCATCCGCATCGAAGTCCGCAATCAGCGAATCCCACAACTCCGCCGGTCCCGAATATCGCGCTACGAACTCCTCCCGCGAACCCGCATGCGTCAGGTTCAGCCCACCTTTCCCTGCCACGAGAAACTTCCGCCCCACCGACGCCTTCGCATCGAAAAGCGTCACCGACGCCCCGCCCATCGCAGCGACTTCCGCCGCGCGCAAGCCAGCCGGTCCGCCGCCAATGATCGCGATATTCATTCCCCGATCGAATCAAACTACTTCCAGTCGTGCGAGCGGGAAGCGCGCTTGCTAGGGCGTGTTCACACTATCTGAGTGCTTCGGCGATAAGAACGAAATGGATGAAACCGGTCAGCATGACGTCCAGCTTCTCGAAGCGAGAAAAGATTCTACGGAAGCCCTTGAGACGACGAAATAACCGTTCCACTTCCTTGCGCTTCTTATCGAGAGTCTTGTCGTAGTCCCAAGGAATAAGACGGTTGGATTTTGGGGGCACGACGGGGTTCATCCCAAGGTCCAGAGCCAGTTGCCGGGTTTCATCACCTTCGTATGCGCGGTCCATGATGAGATGGCAGACGGAATCCGGCTTTTTTCCAGGCACGCAAAAGTTCACGCCCTCTGGGACCATCCCCATCCTGCCCAGGCGACAAGGAGAAGGTTAGCGCGCAAGAAGCATTCGCGGCCACCAGATGAATCTTGGTGCTCCATCCTGCGCGGCACTTCCCGAT
>JANLQB010000121.1:0-3564 GCA_031367565.1 Verrucomicrobiota bacterium | reverse complement strand
CCCACAAACTTGGTGACGCGGGCTCGGAGTCGTGCTTTTCAAATGTCAGGCGACATTCATGGACATGCTTTTCAAGACAACGCGGCACATATTCGCCCCCGCCAATCGTTGGGCGTTTCGTGTCGCGACGATTCTACTTTTTTTCGCACCGACCGCGATCCACTCCGCAGTCCCCATTCCTCCCAAGCCCGAAAACTACCTGGCGGATCAAGGTGCGGTTTTTCCGCCGGAAGCGGCCCAACGGATCGAGCACGCGCTCACAACATGCGCCCGCAACTTCGATGTCCACATCTACGTGGTGACGGTGCCCACGCTCAACGTCATGCCATCCCGCGTTGACGCAAAGCTAACCGAGCTTCTGAGCGCGATCCGGGAAGAGTGGTTGCAAGGGAAAGTAGGAGCAGTCATCGCTTTCGACGTCGAAGCCGAGCAGGCCATGCTCGGTGAAAGCGAGGAGACGAGAAACGCTTTCTCCGCCGTCTCCTTGCACCTGGTTTTCGCGGACCCCCAGATCCAGGGCGGAGTGAAACGCCGCGCCCGTGAAAGACTGGAAGCGACAACGTTAGCCATGATTCAGCACCTCTCGGATCTGCGCGCGCAGGAGTACGAGGATGCGAGAAAGCAACGCTCGGCGAATCTCCTGTTCGCAGGTATCGCCGGTGCCGTGGTGCTTTTGGCACTGATCGTCCTTTTTCTCGCAAACCGGGGAAAGGCGAAGTCGGCGATTCAGCGCAGTGCGGCGACGAGGTAATACATCCCCGCGAAACACACCACGGCGGACGCGTAGCGCGGAACGGCCAGTCGCACGGTGGCAGTCGGATTTTTGCGCAGCGCCTTCAGCCCGCAAAACAGCGGGAGCACGACGGCTTGATGGCCGATCTCCACGCCGAGGCTGAACGCCACGATCGCCGTCGCGACGGCGAGACCGGGCAGACCTTCCATCGCATCGAGCAGCCCGCCCGCGAAGCCGAGTCCGTGGAAAAGCCCGAAGCCAAACGCGACGAGCAGGCGCGTCCAGCCACGGCTTTGCGCGGGGAAAAAGATATTCTGCGCGGCGACGAAAACGATGCTCGCAGCGATCATCGGCTCCACGATGTGCGAGGGCAGCCGCACGATGTTCAGCACGGAGAGCGTGAGCGTGACGGTATGCGCGAGCGTGAAAGCGGTGACGACTTTCACGAGATCGAGCAGCGACGCAACGGCCAGGACGAGCCCCGCCATGAAGAGCAGATGATCGTAACCCGTGAGGATGTGCCTGATGCCGTGATGCACGTATTCGCCAAACATCCGCCCGCGATCGATCCGCAACTCGCCCGCCGGTGATTGCACGGTCGTCCAGTCGCAGTCAAAAACGATCGGCGCTTTCCTCGTGAAAAGCAGGCCGCTCTGCGCCGTGCTGCCGGCCTGCGAAACGGTCACGACAAACGTCGCCTCCCACGGATTTCCCGCCGCGAACTCAAACTCGTTCAGCACATCCTGCGTCACCGTCACGCGCTTCGGCACGGTGCCCGCCGGCAGTGCGTAGGCGAACTCGTAGCCGATGTGCTCGCTCGTGAACGCGGCGGGCGGCGGCGTGGTTTTCGCGAGCTGGCCCGTCAGACGCACCCCGTCCACCTCCACGAAGATGTGCTTCAGCAAATACGCACCGTGCCGCGGCCAAATCGCCGCCGTGTTTTCCGCCGGAGCATCTTTTGAAAAACCTTCCGCCACAAACGCCTCCTCCACGCTTACGCGCGCCCGCACTTCCACGCGATCGGAATGCACGACGATTTCCATCGCGCCCTGCGCGACGGGGTGCGCACAGACATGCGAAACGCAGAGAAAAAAGAACAAGAGGAACGCCGAACTTCCAAACCTGAACTTCCAACGCCGAAGGACGAAAGCGCGCCGCACGCGATTACTTCGGCGTTGGAAGTTCAGGTTTGGAAGTTCGGCGTTCATCAGCGGTGGACGTGAAACGTATTAAACTTCGGATTCACCGCCGCCGCCTGCTGCAACGCGGTTTTTCCACCCGCGATGTCGCCAGCCGCCATGCGGATCATCCCGGCGTGGTAGAGTAAATGCGGGTCGCGCGTGCCGGTGGCGAGCGCTTTCGCGCACTCGGCGGCGGCCTCGGCACCCGCGCCTTTTTTGTAAAGCGCCCACGCCAGCGCATCGTGCGCGTAGATGCTCTGGCGCAGCGCGAGGTCCTTTCGCGCCCACTCCACGGCCTGCGCGGCGTCCTCTTTCGAGTCGGCGTAAAATCCCGCGAGATGATGGTAAAAATGCACCGCGCCCTCCTTCACACTTTGCAGATACGCCGCCTCCGCGCGCGCGTGCCACGACGCCGCTTTCTCCGGCTGCGAAGCGAGCGCGCACAGATCGCCGAGCGCCTGAAAAAACTCCGGTCGAGGCACCCGCGCCGCGAGCTTTTCATAAAGTGCGATGGCCTCTTCCGTCCGCCCCTGCGCGCCGCGCAGCTCGGCGACGTGATCCTCCACGCTGTATCCCTCCGGCCACACCTCACCCGCCTCCGCGTAATGCCGCTCCGCCGAATCCCAATCGCCGTTCTTGAACGCCAACTCCCCGAGTTGGAGATGCAACCACGCCACCACTTCCGGATCCGACGGCTCAGACTTCGCCGCCAGCGCGAGCCCCTTTTGAAAATGCTCCCGCGCCTTTTCCAGGTTGCCCTCGACGATCGCCAGCTTCGCGAGCCGAGGCGCGGCGGAAAGCTCCGCGCCTTCGAGCTTCGACAACTTCTCGCAAACCTTCCGCGCCGCCGCGTAGTCGCCCAGCTCCGTCGCCGCATCCGCCAGCAGTTCCAGCGGTCGCGTTTTCCCAGGCAAAATCCCGCGCAACTGCACCGCCGCTTCACGCGCCTCCGTAAAGCGATGCGCCGTGAGCCGCGCCTGTGCGAGCGCGCCGAGCCCGCCCGGATTCTGCTCCGCCGGGATCGCCTTCAGCGACATCTCCGCCGCGTGCGATTCGCGCCCGATGAACCGGTCATCGCCCGTACGCCGGAGCTGCCGATGATACCGCCCCGCGAGCTGATTCCACGCGGCGAAATCATCCGGGTCGCGGGCGACGCGATCTTCCAAAAACCGGATCCCACCCTCGCCCGAATCCGCCGCACGCGCGATGAAAGTGATCCCAAAAACTGCGGCGAAAATTAGCGGTCGCATGGCACGTACACGCAAGCCGCGCCGGCTCGCAAAAGCAAACCGGCGCGGTGCGAAGTCTGAATTTTAGTTACGCGTATTGTCGTCGACAGTAACCGTCACGCCATTCGCGCGCGGCTGCTGCGGCAGTCCAATGAATGGGAAGGTGTTTTGCAACGGCACATCGTTCGCATTCACGCCATCGCCCAGCGCACTGCCGCTGTTCAAGATCGAAAGGATGGTATCGATCGTATCATCAGCCAGCCGACGCCCGTTCGGGAAAGCCGCAAGTGCGTTGGTTCCGCCGCCGTTACCCGTGTTGGCGATGGTCGTGTCGAGGCGCAGCATGTCGCCTTTGTTCACGGCCACGCTGGCCAGCGTCGCGACTGCCGCGTCGATTTGCGTCTGATTTTTGCCGAGGCCC
>JANLQB010000104.1:0-1905 GCA_031367565.1 Verrucomicrobiota bacterium | reverse complement strand
TGCCTCGCGGCTTTTGGTGCTGAAAACGAGGTGGTAACGTAATGAGAGATGCGTGGAGGGCATGGCGAAGTTTCCGGCGTCCCTGCCGGGACTCACCACTTTTTTCTGCACTATCCGGTGGTTCCCGCTCGCGGACTCGCTGCACCACCGAGACGGCGGACAGGCGAGTAGGCTAATTTCCATTGTCCCTCCGGGCCGCCTGACTTTTCCTCACCGCTGAATCATACCTAGGGAAAGAGAGCGAAAGGTGTTCCTTGCTGCTCGTCGCGGCGCCTGCGCTGCGCTAATGAGGGTGGCTACCGGGATTTTAGCGCGACCGTTTGGGTGTAGCCCATGAACCCATGGTCCTCGATCCTCACGCGCGCGATTCGAGATATTCCTTCAACGCCACGGCCTGATTGTGCTCCATGTCCTTTGCGCCAAAGACCAGCGTTACCATGCTGGCGCTCGCCAGCTTGTGCAGCTCATTCAGCGCATCGCGCTGCGCGGCGAGTTCCCCGAAGTAACGCCGTTTGAACTCCAGCCATCGCGCCGGGTCATGCGCAAACCACTTTCGCAAGGCGGTGCTCGGCGCGACACCTTTGCACCACTGGTCGATCTTTGCCTCCACTTTGGTAACACCTCGCGGCCAGATGCGGTCCACCAGCACGCGATAGCCGTCGTTACGCACGGCTTTTTCGTAAGCTCGCTTTATTTTGAAAGGCATCTCGCGATCAACTACGTGGCTGCCTCTCACCTTGGATGTCAGGAATAGATCGCGAAGTGGACTTACCTGCTCCCAAATCGTCTGAGACGCGCCGCTATAAGTTTCGAGGACGGGCCAGACTGATCTTGCGGCCCGCAATCCCTTGCGGCGAGCGCGTAGTGCAACGAGCATGCCTAAGTGCCCGCTAACCCATCCATGTCACACTTATCGGAAGGAACTGCCTCATGTTTTTAGCCGAAATTGATAGCTCGCAACGGCTGCTGAAAATCAACGTCGTCGGCCACATCTCACCTGATGACGCGAGATCCTGCCTGGAAAGCCTAAAATCGCTCCTCGCAGACATCCAGCCTGGGTTTCGGCTTCTCACAGACCTGAGCGGCATCAAGTCCATGCCTACCACCACGGCACCTTATGGCGGACAAATTATGAATTGTGCACAGAGAAGGGGCTCGAATCGGTGGTCAGGGTCCTCCCCGCAGAACCCCGCAATGACATCGGTTACGCGATCCTGAGCCAGTTTCATTATGGCCCTAATGTCAGGATCGTTACGTGTGACAATGTAGAAGAAGCTACGAGTCTTCTCGCTGACTAAAACTACCGCCGCCCGTGTGCGGCCCGGTTCCCGCGATCTTGCAGGAGTGGAGGACGCCACGGCATCCCGAGTTTGTCGTCGATGGCCGCTCAGCGTGACGGTTCTTCAACGCGGTGACGGAAACCCCAAACCGAGGGAACCATTCGTTAACCGGCACTTCTATTCATGGCTCGCATTTCATCCATCGTTTTCGACCGGCACGAACAACCGCTTCGCGCCACCATCCGCACCCGTTTGGGGACAGTCAAAGTCCGCTGGATGGACGTGAAGGGTGATCGTTGCTGGCAAACCAGCGGCATCCTCGACGCGAAGAAGCTGGCCGCGCCCGCCATCGCGCGCATCGAGTGCATGGTGGAGCCTCGCTGAACCGGGACGCTCTCAGCCGGGCGAGGCGGCGAAGGAGGCTGATACATTCCAAAGACGTTGCATTAGTGATGCTGCATGACCGATGCCCAAGGCGACCCATTCCCCGCGGAACACTGGCAGAGAGCCAGGCATTCAGCCGGCGACTTTTTGCCGAACCTCCCGACGCCGGCCCCGAGAACGCCGATCTACGTTTGCACGGATGGGAATCGACCATCCCACGCTTGGCTTGTTGCGAGCCTTT
>JANLQB010000687.1:0-11414 GCA_031367565.1 Verrucomicrobiota bacterium | reverse complement strand
GTGGCGCTGACTTATCGCGACGGAATTTTGCTGCTCACGCTGAGTCGCGAGCGGCAGAAGTTGTTTGAAATTTATGACCGAATCGGGATGGGCGCGATCGGGCATCCAGGGGACATTGAGCGGCTGCGGATGGCGGCGATCGAGCTGACGAGCACGGAGGGTTTTGCCCGCGCGTCGCAGGATGTCTCGCTGCGGCGGCTGGCGAATTATTCGCTGAGTCCCGCGCTGAAGGCAGCGTTCGAGCAGGTGTATGGTGCGCCTTATCTGGCGCGGCTGCTTTTTGCGGAACTGGGTCGGGGAGAGGTGCCTGATCTTTTCCTGCGCCTTGATTACGACGGCACGATTCACACGAATGGCGGCGCCTTTGGGCACGCGTTCGAGGAGTTCGGCGTGATCGCAGGGACGGCTCCAGCGGCGAAGGTGATGGAACAATTTATCCGCTCAAAAAATGTCGCCGACAAGTCGCTCGCTGATGCGCTGGAAGTGGCGCTCGATGCGTGGACGATCGGCCATCTCGCGCTCGGCGAGGATGCCGGCGACGATCTTCCCGATGTCGCGACGATCGCGGCGCACCGGGCCGAGAGCCTCGTTGCGGCATCCATCGAAGCGGCGGTGCTGGCGCGCGACGCGGCTTTTCCCGCGACTTGGCGTGCGTTGAAAGAGGTAGACATCCGACCCGGCCTTGATGCGAAGTAAGAAGCCCGTCGCGCCCCGCAAAAACCGCCCTCGCCGAGCAGTTGGCGTGTGGGCCTTTTTGTGCAAGGTTCTCAGCATGCGAAACACCATGCCGTGCGTGGGACTCGTTGTCCTCGTGGGCTGCCTCACCTTTGTCATCACCCCGGATGAAGACCCGACCGGTGGGAAACCCCGCTCCACGCGAGGCGGCGTGCTGCCGACGGTGGTGATCGATCCCGGCCACGGCGGCAAGGACGAGGGCGCGCGCGGACGTGGTCTCGTGGAAAAACAGCTCACGCTCGATCTCGCACTGCGCGTGGACAAGCGGCTGAAAACCTTCGGATTTCCCACCGTGCTCACGCGCTCGGATGACCGCTTCGTAAGCCTGCCCGAGCGCGCCGTCATCGCAAACAAGATCGACGATGCGCTTTTCGTGAGCCTGCATTTCAACAAAAACTCCGAATCGACCGCAGCGGGGATCGAGACATTTTACGAGACGGAAAAAGTGCCGCCGGGTGCCGAGTGGACGTGGATCGGATTTTTTAACCAGGGCGACACATCGCAATGCGAGAGCGGCGAGACGCTCGCGGGCTACGTGCAGACTTCGCTCGTGCTGCGCACGGAGGCGACGAATCGCGGCATCAAGCAGCGCGATCTTTTTGTGTGCCGGCATGTGCGCGGGCCGTCGGTGCTGGTCGAGGGCGGGTTTCTCAGCAATCCCGTGGAGGCGCGCCTGCTCGGCAATCCCGAATATCGCGAGCGGCTCGCCACGGCGGTCGTCGAGGGCGTGATGAGCTATGTGAAATCGCGCCCGCGCGTGCCGGAGCCCGCGAAACTCGCGAAGCTCACGCGTTGAATAATCGCGCGCCGCGACCCGTCGGAATTTCCCGCCACTCCCGATGAAAAAAATCGCTCTCCTTCTGTTGCTGTCGGCCGCCTCGCTGTGCGCCGATGAACTCACGAAAAACGTTCAGACCGAGCTGAAAGAACTCGGCTTTTTTTACGCGGAAGTGAATGGGAGCACCGGCCCCGAAACGACGGCGGCGATCCGCCGTTTCCAAATCCGCAACGGCTACGAAGTGACCGGCACGCTGACGAAGGAAACGCTGAAAGGTCTCGGCCTCGGTGAAAACGACGCGCCTGCGAAGCCGTCGCCCGCGCCGGTGAAAAAGGATGAGCCGGTTCACTTGCGGCGCGATCAGGCGGTCGAGGAAAGCGACCGCGATTTCCTGCGGAGGGAAGCCGCGAAACAGCGCAGCGTCCCCGATCGCGATCCATCCACGGTGAGCCCGCCCGCGCCGCTGAATCCGCCGCCCGATCCCAGCCGGGCCGACTACTCGCACATTTTTGCACGCACACCTTACGAGTCTGCGCCTGCCGAAGTGCAGGTGAGCACGCTGCGGAAAGCGCAGAGTTTTTTGGCCCGCGGGGGATTTTATCGCGATCTCATCGACGGCCAGCCCGGCCCCGCGACGGAGGAGGCGCTACTGCGGTTTCAACGGCGGCAGAATCTCGTGATCAGCGGACGGCTCGATCTGGAAACGCTGAGCGCGATGTCGCTCTTGCCGCGCCAAAATGACGAAATGGCCGCCCGCCCCTTCACGGTTCCGAAGGGCAGCCGGTATGCGCCGCGGGTTTATCGCGGAGTGTGGGTGAACTGAGTCTGAGCGCACGCGTCTCGCATGCTGGTTGCGGCGTCCCGCCTCAACGAACTTTCATGCCGCGTCGCCACCCGAGTGGAGTGAACGAAATCGGTAGCGATGGGTGAGGGAAGTCCGCGAAGGCGGGACGCGAGACGCGTGCGCTCCCCGGAACTCGCTGCCCCGCGCCTAAGAGGCTTTCGCGCTCGCTACTTTCGCGGCGTCGTAGTCGGCGCGGCGTTTTTCGGAGTCGGCTTTCGCGGCGGCGAGTTCTTTTTCGGCAGTGGCGGCTCCGGCCTCTGATTCGGTTTTCGTCTTCTCAGCCGCTTTGGTGATTTCGGGAAGTTTGGCGCGGAGATCGGCGAGTTGTTTCGCCGATTGTTCGGACGCAGCTTTGGCGGCGGCGAATGCTTGCTCGGCAGCCGCCACTTTATCCGTCGCGGCTTTGGCTTCGGTGCGGGAATTGGCGAGCGTCTCTTTCAGTTTCGTTACTTCCGCGAGCTGCGCCTTAACTTCGGGCGACTCGACCGCTGGCGCTCCGGTTTTTGCGGCGGCGAGGGCGGCTTCGGTTTGTGCGATCTCAGGCTTGCTGTCCTGCACTAGTTTATTGGCGGCTTCGTATTCCGGCGTGCCGGCGGTTTTGGTCGCGCGGTCGGCGCGGCGCTTCTCGATTTCCGCGGTTTGAGTGGCGAGTTTCTTCGTCAATTCATCGACGTTTCCCGCCATCTTTTTCGCGGCGTCCACCATTCCGGCGAGCGCCTTTTCCTTTTCCATCAAGGTCGCTTCCGCTGTGCCGATGGCTTTGCTCAAGGGCTCCGCCGCCGCGCGCGATTGCGCGGCGAGCGTTTCCTTTTCCTTCAATTGTCCGGGTGCCTCCGCGACGATTTTTTCCGCAGCGGCGATGTCGGCATTCGCCTTTTCGACCGGCTCGAACGCCATTTTCGCGGCCTGCACGAAGCCACCGTATTGCGCCTGTTTGTCGGCGAGCGTGCGTTTGGAATTGTGAACGGTTTGGAAAATCTGCGCGAGTTTCCAGCGACCGAGTTCCGCGTTGGCGGCGGCGATTTGCGCGTTGGCTTGGTCGAACGCGGCTTTCGCTTTCGCGACCTCTTCGACGGTCGGGGAAGCCGGCGGCGCTGGGGAGGCAGCGGGAGTTTTCGGGGTGCCGGCGAGCGCGGCAGTGGCTTTTTCGATGTCCGGTTTCATGCCCTGCACGAGCGCATCGGCGGCGGCGTATTCCGGCGTGCCTGCGGTTTTCGTCGCGCGATCGGCACGGCGTTTCGCGATCTCGGCGTTGAGGCCATCGAGTTGTTTTTGCAGCTCAGCCATTTGATTCGGAGCAGGCGAGGGCGCGGTGGGCGGCGCGGCTTTTTCGGCGGCGAGCTTTTGTTCGGCAGCGGCGAGGGCTTGTTGCAGCGGGGCGAGCGACGCCTGCGCATCGGCGAGGCGTTTTTGAGAAGCGGCGATGCGATCCTGAAGCGTGGGCGGGTTGGCGCTGAGTTCGCCGAGCGGTTTGCCGTCGATGGCGCTCACGCGGATCGCGCCGGTCCAATCACCGGCAATGACGCGTTCGCCAGCCAGCGCGGCCCGGAGCGCGATGTCGGCGAAAGGCTCGGTCTTGCCGAGTTCCTTGCCGGTCTGGTCCCACACCTTCGCGATTTTATCCCGCCCGCACGAAACGATCCGGCCATCCGGCGCAAAATCGACCCACGCCGCGCCGCCCGGATGCGCCGCCCAACTCTTGATTTCCTTCGCCTCTTTCACATCCCAAAGCGCGACTTTTCCATCCTCGCTCGACGAAGCGAGCACGCCGGTCATGAACGACAAGCCGGTCACGCGGACTTTGTGGCCGGGCAGCGTGTTGTATTCCTTCGCGGTCGGGCCTTCCCATACTTGGATGCCGCCATTGCGATCCGCCGTAGCGAGAAAACGGCCATCCGGCGAGTAGGCGATGGCCGTCACCCAATCGGTGTGTTTTTTGATCGAAGTGACGAGGCTGCCGTCCTTCGTCGCGTAAATTTTCACCAGCTTGTTTGGCCCGCCGAGCGCGACGTATTGCTGATCCGCGCTGAGGTCCGCGGCGAGGACTTGATCCACTTCATTCCCGACCGAGCCGATGCGTTCGCCCGTCTTGATGTCCCAAAGCGCGACCTTGCCCGACTTCCCGCCGAGCCCGCCGCCTGTGAGCAGGAGTTGCCCGTTGCGGCTGAATTTGATGATTTCCGGGAAGCCTTCCGGGAAGGGGAGCACGCCCAGCAGTTCGAGCGTCTCGGTGTTATAAAGTGCGATCTGTTTCTGCCCGCCAATGGCCACGAGCGGTGCCCACGGACTCGCGGCGAGCGCGGTGAGCGCATTCGGGACGCGCGTGCGGACGACGGGTTCGAGCGGGAGTTCGCCGGGCATCGGGGGCGGTCCATCGGGCCGGGTGAGCGAGACGACGGCGGTCTGCACGTTGTTTGCGGCGGTGGCGATGGCTTTCCCCGTCGCCGTTTCGAGGAGCTGACCCGCGATCCATTTCTCGATCACGGACAAATCTGGGTCGGAGAGTTTGTCGCCTTTCGGCGGCATCTTCGGCTCTTCGGTCTGCTTCACGCATTTGAAAAGCAAACTGGCGCCCGCATTCCCGGACTGCACAATCTTGCCATTCTCACTGCCCTGAATCGTCGCCGAGTAAGTCGAGAGATCGAGCCCGGCCTTTTTCTTGTCGGGGTTGTGACAGTTCAGACACGCGTTTTTGAAAATCGGCAGGATGTGATCGTTATACGTGATCTTCTCCTGCGCCGGAGCCGCGGAGACGGCGGCGATGATGGAGACGCAGAGAGAATATGAAAATTGACGAGTGCGCATGGCTGCTGCCAGATAAACTCAGGACAGCGGGGAAAACTTAGCTGACTAGATGTGCAAGGAACGTTGGTTTCCCAGCCACCGTTCCTTGGGCGACGTTCGTTGCGCCGCTATTTTGTGAGTCGGGTCGTTTAATTGGATTGATGGTGAAATCCGCGTCGGCTAATCACGCCGGCTCCATCACAGTCCAAACCTTCACTCCAAAAATCCCATGCCTCTCTCCGTCGGAACCGCCGCTCCCACTTTCACCCTCAAATCCAAAAACGCCACCGGCCTCGTCGATGTGACGCTGCCTGTGCCGGGCAAGACGACGGTCATCCTGTTCTTCCCGCTCGCTTTCACCGGCGTCTGCACGGAGGAAATGTGCAGCGTCTCGCAGGGCCTCGAAGCCTATTCCGGCGCAGGTGCAGAAGTGATTGCGATCAGCATCGACAGCCCGTTTGCCCAGGAAGCCTGGGCGAAGGTGAACAGCATCGGCCTCACGATCGTCAGCGATTTGAACAAGGAAGCGACCAATGCTTACGACGTGCTTTTCAAAGGCATCGCAGGCATCGGCGACAGTTCGGCGCGCGCGGCGTTCGTCGTGGATAAAGCGGGCGTGATTCAATACGCCGAGCAGACGCCGACGCCGAAGGATTTGCCGAATTTCGACGCGATCAAAGCAAAGGTCGCCGAGCTGAAGTAACGCCTCCCGCGCCATGCCTCCCGAGCCACCGCCCTTCCCGTCCGGGCCGCGCAATTCGCACGTCATCGACTACCAGATTTTCGGCGATGACATGCAACTCCTCGAAGTGGAACTCGACCCCGGCGAGACGGTGATCGCGGAGGCGGGCTCGATGTGTTTCATGGAGGAGGAGATCGAGTTTGAGTCGAAGATGGGCGACGGCTCCGCGCCGGTCGGCGGCTTCTTCGGCGCGCTAAAAAATATCGGGAAGCGCGTGCTCACTGGGGAGTCGATCTTTATGACGCACTTCACGCATCGCGGTGCGGGAAAAAAGAAGGTCGCTTTCGCCGCGCCGTATCCGGGAAAAATCATCGCGGTCGATCTTGCGCAGATTGGCGGCGAGTTGATTTGCGAAAAGGATGCATTCCTCTGCGCGGCGATGGGCACGTCGGTCGGCATCGCGTTTAATAAAAAACTCGGAGCCGGACTTTTCGGTGGCGAGGGTTTCATCCTGCAAAGGCTGCGTGGCGATGGGCTCTGCTTTTTCCACGTCGGCGGGACGGTGGTGAAGCGTGAACTCCAAGGCGAAACTCTGCGCGTCGATACGGGCTGTCTCGCCGCGATGACGCCCGGCATCCAATACGACATCCAGCGCGCGGGGAATCTGAAGTCGATGCTCTTCGGCGGCGAAGGCATGTTCCTCGCGACCCTGCGCGGGCACGGTACCGTCTGGCTGCAAAGCCTCCCCTTTTCCCGCATGGCCGACCGCATCCTTGCCAACGCGCCCGCTCACGGCGGCAGTGCGACTGGTGAAGGCTCCATGCTCGGCGGGCTCGGACGTTTGCTCGACGGCGACTAGGCTCCCCCTACGGCTTCGCCAGCTTGTCGCGCGTGAAAGCGCGCGCGAAAGCTTGTCGCGATGCGCTCGCAGAAACTAGCTTCCGCGCATGGTGCCTCATCACACGCCCGAGCAAATCCGCCTCGACGAAGACGCGCGCCGCGAAAAGAACTGGAAGCGCTGGGGGCCGTATCTTTCGGAGCGGCAGTGGGGCACGGTGCGCGAGGACTATTCGGCGGATGGAGATGCGTGGAATTCCTTTCCGCACGAGCACGCGCGCAGTCGCGCGTATCGCTGGGGCGAGGACGGGCTGCTCGGAATCACCGATCGCGAATGCCGGATGTGTTTTGCCCCGGCGTTTTGGAATGGGAGCGATCCTATTTTGAAAGAGCGGTTTTTCGGCCTCTCGAATCCGCAGGGAAATCACGGCGAGGATGTGAAGGAGGCTTACTGGTACCTCGATTCGACGCCGACGCATTCCTACATGCGCGCGCTCTACAAATATCCGCACGCGGAGTTTCCGTATGCAAAGCTCATCGAGGAAAACGCGCGCCGGACGCGGCACGAGCGTGAGTTTGAAATCGGTGACACGGGCGTGTTCGATGGCGGGCGTTACTTCGATATTTTCATCGAGTACGCGAAGGGTGCGCCGGAGGACATTTGTATCCGCATCACCATCGCGAATCGCGGGCCCGAAGCGGCGAAGATCCATGTGCTGCCAACGCTTTGGTTTCGCAATACGTGGACGTGGACGAACGCGGCGAAACCAGAACTTGAGCGGTTGAATGCGACCACGCTCACGGCGACGCATGAGACGCTGGGTAAATTTCGCTTCGAGGCCGACGGGGCGCAGGAGCTAATTTTTACGGAGAACGAAACGAACAACGCTCGGCTCTACGGTTGCGCGAGTGCGTCGCCTTTCGTGAAGGATGCGTTTCACGAATACGTGATCGCAGGGAAACGCGATGCCGTGAATCCCGCGCATCGCGGGACGAAGGCGGCGGCGCATTTCGCGCTCGATGTTCCGGCGGGTGGCGAAGCGGTCGTGCGCGTCCGGCTGCGCCCGGAAGCCGACGACATGCACGGGCCGTGGGTGGATTTCGACAAAATCTTCCGCCAGCGGATCGCGGAGGCGGAGGTGTTTTATGCATCGCG
This sequence comes from Verrucomicrobiota bacterium, assembly GCA_031367565.1. Lineage (GTDB taxonomy): Bacteria > Verrucomicrobiota > Verrucomicrobiia > Chthoniobacterales > Chthoniobacteraceae > JANLQB01. The sequence goes on along the minus strand of JANLQB010000687.1, from coordinate 3,598 downwards.
GCTGCCGGATCAATTGACGGACGATCAGCGGCTCGTGGTGCGGCAGGCTTACGCCGGCCTGCTGTGGTCCAAGCAGTGGTACGGCTACATCGTGAAGCAGTGGATGGAGGGCGATCCCGCGATGCCAGCGCCGCCGAAAGGCCACACGACTTCGCGCAATTCCGACTGGCCTCATCTTTTTAACAACGACGTGATCTCGATGCCGGATAAATGGGAATATCCGTGGTATGCGGCGTGGGATCTCGCGTTTCACATGATCCCGTTCGCGAGGCTTGATCGCGATTTCGCGAAGGAGCAACTCCAGCTTTTTCTCCGCGAATGGTACATGCATCCCAACGGGCAAATCCCGGCGTACGAGTGGAATTTTTCCGACGTAAATCCGCCCGTCCACGCGTGGGCGTGCTGGCGCACTTACAAGATCAGCGCGCCCCATGGGAAGCGCGACACGCTCTTTCTGGAACGCTGCTTTCAAAAGCTGCTGCTCAACTTCACGTGGTGGGTGAATCGCAAAGATACGAAGGGCAAACATATCTTCGGCGGCGGCTTCCTCGGGCTCGATAACATCGGCCTTTTCGATCGCTCAAATCCGCTCCCAAACGGCCGCCAACTCCAGCAAGCGGACGGCACGGCATGGATGGCTTTTTACTGCGCCACCATGCTCTCGATGGCGCTGGAGCTCGCGCGCACGAGCCCGGCGTACGAAGACATCGCATCGAAATTCTTCGAGCACTTCGTGGACATCATCGACGCGATGAACAACCTCGGCGGTGACGGGCTCTGGCACGAGGGCGACGGATTTTATTACGACAAAGTGCTCGTGGATGACGGCACCGAAATCCCGCTCCGCGTGCGCTCGCTCGTCGGCATCATCCCGCTGCTCGCGGTGGAGGTGCTCGATCAGGAAGTCATCAAAGCGCTGCCGGGATTTCGGAAGCGGATGCGGTGGTTCGTGGAAAACCGCAAGGATCTCAGCCGGCACGTGAGCTACATGGAGCGCGCTGGTAAACCTGGCCAGCCCGGCGAGGAAATCCGCCTGCTCGCGATCCCCTCGACCGACCGGCTCAAGCGCGTGCTGCGCTACGTGCTCGATGAATCCGAATTTCTCTCGCCGTACGGCATTCGCTCGCTCTCCCACGCTTATCTCGAAAAGCCTTACCAGCTCAACATCGACGGCAAGGATTACGGCATCCAATACGAGCCGTCCGAGTCGCGCACCGGCATGTTTGGCGGCAATTCAAACTGGCGCGGTCCGATCTGGTTTCCGATCAACTATCTGCTCATCGAGGCACTGGAAAAATACCATCATTTCTACGGCGACACCGTCCAAGTCGAATGCCCGACCGGCTCCGGCGTCTTCATGAATCTCAAGCAAGTCGCGCTGGAAATTTCCACGCGTCTCACGCGGCTTTTCCTCAAGGGCGAAGACGGTCACCGCCCTTTCTACGAAAATGATCCACGTTTCCGCGACGATCCGCACTGGGGCGATCTGGTGCAGTTTCATGAATACTTCCAGGGCGACACCGGCCGCGGCCTCGGCGCGAGTCATCAGACGGGTTGGACGGCGCTCATCACGCGCTGCATGAATATGGTGGCGCGCGTGCGGGAAGAGTGACGTCTTCCTGCGCGGACGAATCGCTGGTGGCTTTCCGCAGTGGCTGCGGTTAAGCGTCCTCACAATCGTGTCGCCACTTTGGATTCCACCCACCCCAGTCGATCCTGCCGCGGTAAAGACGCTCGCCGCCCAGCTCGGCGTCGCGCCTTTTATCGCGGAGCTGCTGTCGCGTCGTGGATTCGCTACGGCCCCGGAAGCCGCTGATTTCCTTGATCCCCGGCTGAAATCGCTCAGCGATCCTTTCCTCCTAACGGACATGGATCGCGCGGTGGACCGGTTGCTCGCGGCGGTGGATCGGAAAGAGCGCATCGTCCTTTACGGCGACTACGATGTGGATGGCGTGACGTCGCTCGCACTGCTCACGCGGGTATTGCGCGCGTTTGGCGGAAAGCCGGAGTGTTTCCTGCCGCTGCGCGCGGATGAAGGTTACGGCCTCAGCGCGGACGGCGTGGCGCGGTGCATTGAGACTTTTCATCCGCAGCTTCTGGTGGCGGTGGATTGCGGGACTTCTTCCGTCGCGGAGATCGCCGCGCTGAAGGCGGATGGCGTCGATGCAATCGTGATTGATCATCACGAAATCAAAGGTGCGCTGCCGGAGTGTGTGGCGCTCGTGAATCCGAAGCGCGGGGAGGGATTTCACTACCTGTGCAGCGTCGGGCTTGTTTTCAAAGTCGCACACGCGCTGCTGAAACGGCGTCCGCTCGCGCACTTCGATTTGCGCGAGCATCTCGATCTCGTGGCGCTCGGGACGGTCGCCGATCTTGTGCCGCTTCAGGATGAAAATCGCATCCTCGTGAAGCATGGGTTACTGCGGCTGGGGCGCACAAATTCCGTCGGGCTGCGCGAGTTGATGGATGTCGCGGCGGTGCGTCCGCCGCTCACGCCTTCCGATGTCGGTTTCAAAATCGGCCCGCGGATGAATGCGGCAGGACGACTCGGCACGGCGGAGGAAGCGCTGGAACTTTTGCTCACCGAAGACCGTGCGCGCGCCCGTGCGCTGTCGGCGGATCTCGATGTGCAAAATCGCGAGCGTCGGACGGTGGAAGATCAAGTGTTGGCGCAGGCGGAGAAGCAGCTTGCGGAGTGGTTCGATGCGGAGCGTCATTCGGCGATCGTGGTGGGCGGCGATGGGTGGCATCCGGGTGTGGTCGGGATCGTGGCGTCGCGTTTGTTGCGGCAGCATCATCGCCCGTCGCTCGTGATCGGCTTTGATGAACAGGGCATGGGAAAGGGCAGCGGACGAAGCATCGACGGGCTTTCGCTGGTGTCCGCGCTGACGAAATGCGGCGCGCATCTGGAAAAATACGGCGGTCACGAAATGGCCGCCGGGCTTACGCTGCGTCGCGAATCCTTCGAACAATTTCGCGATGCCTTCCGCGACTGCGCGCGCGAAATCCTGAGCGCGGAGCAGCTCCAGGAGCGGCTGCATCTCGATGTGGAAATCACCATCGGTGACATCAATTTTGAACTGCTCGCGCAATACTGCTCGCTCCAGCCCTTCGGCATGGGAAACCGCCAGCCAACCTTTTTCGCGCGCGGCGTGACGCTCGCGGGCGAGCCTCGCGTGATGAAGGAAAAGCATCTCTCGCTGCTGCTGCGGCAGGGCGGCGACGAATATCGCGCGGTGTGGTTTGGCGCGGTGTCGGAGAAGCTGCCGCGGCTGCCTTGGGACATCGCGTTTAACATTGAGCGGAACGAATATCAGGGCACGGTTTCCGCGCAGATTCACATGCGCGCGGTGCGGGCGGCGGAGTGATCGGCTACAGCATCCGCCGATACTTCTCCACGGCCTTTTCGAACTTCCCGCGCAACTCCACGTGCGGGTCTGCGCCCGCGCTGACGCTGGCGGCGGCGATGCAGAGTCGCGTCATCGCTTCCACGTCGCTGAGCGAGACATACTCCAAGTCGATCGTCGTGCTCGCGCCGCAGTTGTGGTAGTTGCCGAGCGCCACGCAGAGCGCGCCAGTGCGGTAGCCGTAGAGCTGA